>CAZNJA010000029.1:0-16288 GCA_964573245.1 uncultured bacterium | reverse complement strand
CTTTAGTCCTGGGAATGCTCTGCATTCCTCAGGGAAAGATTTCCGGGACTTTGGTCCTTGAAATTCCATAGAATTTCTAAGGGGGTTATCCCCGCCTGCCGATTTTTGCGGGCAGGGGTTTTCGCGATAACCATTATTTTTAATTTTCGAAAGTAAAAATTTTATCTAATCGCGCAATCATAAAAATATCTTTGCATGTTTCGTTCAAATTAAAAAGCACAAGTTCTCCGCCATACGCTTTGGTTATTTTTAAGCATTCGATAAAAGTTGCGATTGCCGAAGAATCCAGATAATCTACGCCATTCATATCTATGCGTATTTTTTTTATTTTTTTCTTACCAAGGTTTGTCAGAGCAACTCGTAATTCATTGGAGTTTTTAAATGTTATGGTCCCGTTTAGAGATACTGTTGCCTGGTCGCCGGATTCGTCTATAATTTTTATGTCCATTATCCCCTCTCTTTGCCTGCTAATTTTTTTATCAGCCTTAATTCATTACCGTCTTTTGCCGGGAGATATTCAACCGAGTCCATAATTTCTTTCATGAAATGGACTCCCAATCCTCCGGGCCTTATATCCTGCAAATCTCTTGAGACGATTTTTTCTTCGTCAACTTTCTTGCCGTAATCCCTTAAGAAAATTTTTAATGTTTTGCTTTCGCCTAAAACCCTAATTTCAATTTTCCCGACTTCTTGTTCGTAGGCATATTTTACAATATTTGAGAGCGCTTCCAAAACCGCAACTATAATCAGGCTGATGTCTTTTCTGTCAAATCCGATTTTACTTGCGGTTTTCGAAATTATATTTTTGATTGTTTCGGTGTGGTCGGCGTCCGTAAAGGTCACGATTTCCTCATGCATAAAAGCGAGTAGGGGAGAGCGCAAAACGCTTATCATCGTGATGTCGTCGGGCTGACCGGTCTTTTTTATAAGATTATCTATTTCTTTCAGAAAATCCCCTTTGAAATCATCGGAAATGCTGTGTTTTTCCACTATTTTTTTTATTCCGCCGATGCCCAGTATTTTATTGTTCTCGTCTTTTATATCCGTCAAGCCGTCTGTCATAAGGATAATTCTTTCTGATGGTTTTAACGTGAAATCCTGCGTTTGGAAGTCAATTCCTTTTATTATACCGACCGGCGGATTTTCGCTCCTTTGAAAAATATTTATGCCTGAATCCCCGACAATCAACGGAGAGATGTGTCCCGCATTGAACACCTTCACTTTTCCTGTTTTTAATTCTATAACCAAAAGCAGAAGCGTTATGAACATTCCCCTTGAGCTTCTTTCGAGGATTTGATTATTTATTTTTTCCATTACGGACAATTGGTCTTTTTCGTTCTCGAGCAAAAATCTCAAATCCGAACTCATTTTAGACATAAACAGCGCGGCAGGGATGCCTTTGCCCGAAACGTCTGCGATATAAACAGCGGTTCTGTTTATGTCTAAAGGAACAATATCATAAAAATCTCCGCCGACTTCTTTGGCGGCAAAGTAAAAAGATTCGAAACGATAATCTTTTATCCGCGGTATTTCTTTGGGAAGGAAACTCTGTTGTATCGAGCGCGCATAATCTAAATCAGCCTGTATCTGTTGTTGCTCGTTTCGACTGTTTATAAGTTGCTGGTTCCTTATAGCGATAGCGCTCAAATTGCAAAAATTGGCGAACAGTTCAGCGTCTTTTTTGGTGAATTTGCCTTTTCTTTTATTGAGGACTTGGACTGTGCCTATAACGGTTCCGTCGAAAGTTTTTAACGGCATACATAAATAAGAACGGGTCCTGAAACCGGATTTTTTGTCGAAGGAAGGGTCGAACCGCGGGTCTTTATAAGGATTGTTTATTGTCAGGGATTCTCCCGTTTTTGTCACCCATCCACAAATTCCCTGCCCCAATTTTATGGATTTACTCTTGATTGCTTCCCCAGCTTCTCCTCGGGCAATAACAAACCTTAATTCGTTTGTTTTTTTGTCTATAAGCGTCAAAGAAGATGCTTCTGCGTCCATTATTTCTTCCGCCATTCGCATGATTACTTCCAAAAGGTCATCTATATGCGTTGCAGAAACTATGATTTCGGCTACTTTAAGCAGTTTTGAAAGATTTTTTATTTTTTGGTTGGCGTCCGCAATCTGTTTATTTAAAGATTCTATATTTTTCAACATTGTCAGAGGCAATTATATTAATTCGCATCCGATTAATCAACTTTTTCCGGAAAATTTCGAAATGCCACTTAAATTGCGTTTATAGGCTATTTCTAGGGTAGGGTAATATAACCACTCTTCTTACAAAAAGCCGCCTTCCTACAATATGGACATTTTTGTAACAAATTATGTCCTCTCGTGTAAAAATACAATTTCCCTATTCAAATGCTTTTTGGGCATCAAAAACTCCTACTTTACTCTGCATTTGTTATCCACATTACCCACAATTTATAGAAAACAGAGTAAACATAAATAGTCATAAGTTCTTTATTAAAGAATACTAAAACAACTTTACTTAATAATTATTGTATGTTGAATCCGCGCCTGTGGAAAAGTTGTTTTCATATACACTAAAGTTAACATAATATATCTTATGATAACTGACAATATGGGGTAAAAAACAAGATTATGGCTTTCCGGAAAGACTGTTTTTATGGCTTTTCCACCATAGGTTTTCGTTTTTAGGATGGGATTCAAGCATTTTCAATGTATGTACAATTTTGTCAACCGACTTACTGCTGACTGTTTTTCCCTGCTCAAACCTCAGAACAGTCCTGTAGGAAATTTTTGCAACCTTTGCAAAGTCATTTTGGCTGATATTTAGCGCCATTCTTCTTTCTTTAAACTTTTCTACGGCTATTTTTTGTGTTTTTTTGTTATCCATATTTATAAATCGGTATGCTCAAAGGCTAAACACCCCAAATTTCGCTTTAGAGACGATTTCTCAATGAGGGATGACTCTGAGGCTTCGTTTGTTAGTGAGTTTTCAATGATTTTGGGCATAATAGGCACTTCCGTTACTAAAAGAGTAGGATTATTTTCCCCTACTCGCTCTGTTACTATGAATTTGTATAAATTTTTCTATCGAGCGGTCATATGTCTTTTCTACCTCGTCAGGGAAAAAACAAGCAGGTAGTTCGTTTAACTTAAGATGATATTGTATGCATTCGCAGCAAATCCCTTTTCTAGAACATGGTTCGTAAGTGCAATTGCACCTTTTTTTATTTTGTGTAATTTTGCATTCCATACTCATATTTTCCTTTTACACAAATTATAAGATAGACAACAGATAATTCCAAACCAAACGGGTTTTTTATGATGAATTGGATTGTTCTTGGATAAACTTTTCGATTTCTTCTATATAAATTTGTTTGAGCAAAAGGTCTGCTTTTTGTAGTTTTTCTTTGGGAAGCGTATGCGCAATGGCTATGCATTTCATTTTTGCTCTTTTTGCTGCTTCTATTCCGAACGTCGAATCTTCTATGACAACACATTCTTGCGGTTTTAGCCCAATTTTCTCCGCAGCCAAAAGATATATTTCGGGCGAAGGTTTAGGTTCCTTTACATCGTTGATAGCAAGAACGCTTCGAAAATAATGCAAGATGTTCGTATTGCGAATAACATTTAGGATAAAACTTTTATCTGAATTTGATGCAACAGCTAAAACATATTTCTTTTTAAGTAAATTTAGTAGTTCTTTTACTTTTGGAAACAACTCTACGTTTTTATTTGAAAGTTCAATTAAAATAGATAATTTTTCCTTTTGTATTTCAAGTATATTCATATGTTGAGGTATTGCTCCCTTTTCTTTCAATTCCAGCAGAAACTCCCTGTCCGAACGCCCTACCCCGCTTTTGTCGTCTGCAAGAAAGATATTTCTTTTTTCAAACACGCTCTTCCACGCTTCTGCGTGCAGTTTTTCCGAATCGAAGATAACGCCGTCAACATCGAATATTATTCCTTTTATAGACATATTTCCCTCTTCTAAAAAGAAGCTCACATTTTAACAGAAGTATATGATATTTTCAAAAAGTTCCATAATGGTGCGTAATCATGTATAATTTGGACTTCATACAGGAGGGTTATTATGGAAATGCAAGAAAAAAAAGTGGGGGAATTAAAAGTAAAAGAGTTATGCATAAATAATATTATTATAGGCATAGCAACAGATGTGGGGCCGAGAATTCTTTATGCGGCGGATAAGAAAAATCCGGATTTTAATTTGTTTGGACATCTTCCCGACGCAGGAGAGGAAACCCCCAACGGATTTTGGAAAATGTATGGCGGGCATAGGTTATGGGTTTCTCCGGAAGAGATGCCGCGCACTTATTCGATGGATGACAAGCCGATAAAGATAGAAAAAACAAAAGATGGCATTTTAATTGTTGGAAATCCCGAAAAGAGAAATTCTGTTCAGAAAGAAATAGAAATAAAACCGCATTCAAAAGGCGGATTAAAGGTTACACACAAAATAAAAAACATAGGGAAATCCCCTATTACACTTGCGTGCTGGGCATTGTCCGTAATGCGACGGGAAGGGTTCGCTATTATTCCTTTTAATGCCGGGCAAAGGGGTTTTCTTCCCGATAGAAGATTAGCAATTTGGCCTTATACCAATTTAACCGATAAAAGATTAACACTGCAAGACGAATACATTTTTATTCAACAAAACCCATCGGCAAAACAGCCCATAAAAATAGGAACGATAGCGCACCCGTCATGGGTAGCATATCATATCAACGGTTCAGTGCTTGTAAAAACATTTTCTAGAGAAGAAGGCGAATATCCTGACTTTGGCTGCAATGTGGAAGTTTATACAAACGCGGATTTTTTGGAACTTGAAACTTTAAGCCCATTGAAAACAATTAAACCTTTAGAACTGCATAAACACAGCGAAACATGGGACATTTTAGATGTTGCAGGATTAAAGCCGGATTCCAGTAGTGTTGAAAACAAGCTTGTAAAATTAATTGAAAAATAAAACATAGTCATTTGTCAACCATTGTAAAACGGCTTCTTAAGCGGTGAGTTTTCTAACTTTCCGTTCAAAAGATTTGCAACCAACTCTATTAATTTGGTGCGGTCTTTGTTGTCCGCACACGAAAGCGCTTTATAATATTCATCTTTTGAGAATTCTACTTTGACGTCTTTTTGAAACTGCTCTTTTAGTTGAAGTCCGAGCAATAATCTTGCAACTCTGCCATTACCGTCCAAAAACGGGTGAATCACTAAAAATTGGTGATGGAACTGAACTATTGCGTCAATTTTCTCTTCCTTAGTGCTGTTCTGAATCTTTTTTGATTTATCACACCACCACAATAGTATATTCGTCAAAAGATGCTGAACTTTATCCGCCGGCGGGGGCAAAAGACGCGGCCGCTTGGACTTTTCACTTTCTATACATACTCTGACTTTTCTTATTTTACCCGCAAGTTCGTAGTTTTTAGGAAACAAAGAACAATGAAGTTTCAAAAGTTTTTTTATCGTGAGATTGTCCGTCTGCAAATCAGATGAAAGAGTATTTTCCTTTTTCTTGGCAATTGCGCTTACTATCTCGGAATATTTCTCCGCTAAAGCGATTGCGTTATCCAAATCATTATTGGCAAGCGCTTTAGTGATTTTCCTTTGTAACTTTCTGAATTCCGCCGCAAGTTTGTTCTGCGTCTTGGTAATATCTTCTGCCAAGATACGTTTCTTATCAGATTTTTTAAATTCATAGTAAAGAATAAGGAAATTTTCTCTTTGTCTTGTTTCGCTTATCCTTTTTTGCGCAATATATATCACTATGCCAACCAGCCAGGATATAATTAAAACTATAAGTAGACAATAATAGCTATTCACTATGGCAAATGATACCCCACTTTATTTAATTATGCAATATGATAAACTGCACGTTGAAAGGAGAGCCGTTATATGAAAAGAATACACCAAAAAAAACCGATAATGTTGCCACAATTGACAGCAGGAAAACTTATTAGGTTAGCAGTATTTATTGTTATAACCGCTATTGGTTTCACTTTAAGCCATCACGGATATATAAGTACTTTTGGTGCAGGATATTTCTTTGGACTTATAGGAATGGCTATACTGATAGGATAAATCAAAAATATAAAATAAAAACGTAAACATTTTATCTAGAGTTATTGTAGTGACATTTTATTCATAAACCTTGGAGAGTCCTTGTACTAAATTTTTTACTCTAACATGTAAAATTCCCTCAATTCTGTCTAGTTGAGATATTATCCGTTATTCCGAAGATTAGCATCTTTGATTTAAAATCAATATTATCTAAATTCATATCTAGTGAATATTGTCGAGAAAATTCTTCCAGTCCCTCTTTAGACTTGATTTGCCCAGAATATACTCTGTTGCCTATATCATGAACTATTAGTTCTGAAAAAATTTCTTTAATTTCGATTTCTATATATGTATTTTCAGCAATACTTGCACATTCTACAAAGTACAAAAAGAAAGATTGCCATAAACAACACTATATTTCTTTTCATAATTTTTCCTCTTTTGTAAATACTATGGATTTGAATTGCGATATGAGCTTTTTTGCTTTTTCTTCATGTTTTGACTCCGCTATCAGACGAATTATCGGTTCGGTGTTGGAAGTTCTGATATGAACCCATGAACCGTCCTTAAAAATAATTTTATAACCATCCTTTTTATTGATTGATTCTATATTTTCTAGGTTCTGATTTGCAAAAATATTTACTCTTTCGTTTAGAGATTCTTTTATCTTTTCCTGCTTGATGGAAATGGTTATTTTGTCTTTTATCATAAAATATTTCGGCAATCGGCTTTCTATTTTTTGTATAGATTGTCCGGTGTAAACCATATACGCCAGTATTAACACCATTCCAACTGTAGAGTTTCTTCCAAAATTTATGTCTTTTAATATAATCCCGCCGTTACCCTCCGCTCCAAGCGGGAGTGTGTTTTGTTTCATTGCTTCTATGACGTTGAACTCCCCTACTCCGGTTCTGATTATTTCCACTGAATATTCTTTTGCCAATTCGTCCCATAACGACGAGGTGGAAAGATTTATCGGAATTTGTTTTATGTGTTTATTTGAAGAGTTTTTCTGCAGTTCCAATAGGAATTTCGCGCATAAAACCGGAGTGAGTTCCTCGCTTGCAAGCGGCATTATTACTAAACGGTCCTGGTCAGGGTCCAACGCAAATCCTATATCTAAGTTATATTCTTGTATGGTTTCCTTCAGTTGTTCAAGATATTCCGGCGAGGGCTCTAAGCGTCTTTTGCACTGCGAAAGCGCTTCAGCGTTTACAGGATAAATATTTTCTTCTTTTATTCCGAGAAATAAAAGGAAACTTTGCGGGATTTTCAGCCCATCTCCGGAACAGGCATCCAGCGCGACTTTCGGCGGCTTTTCTTTTAGTCTGGAGAAAATTTCTTCACCCCTGCCCATTTGTTCAGCGCATGTATCTATGACTTTTTTAACCTTTTCTATTACATCCGCATTGTATTCGTTGAGACAGGATTTCTCTTCGGGAAGTTCCGTAGCAGTTATTTTGTCTATCTGTTCTTCGTCCCACCTATCTTTTATCTTCTGCATAAAAGAAGCGGAAAGAATACTTGCATTATCCTCCGAGGAAGATATAAATTTTACACCGTTATATTCGATAGGATTGTGGCTTGCTGTTATGAATATGCCGCCGTCTGCTTTGAAATATTTGACCGCCCATTCCATAATCGGCAGGGTGACAATACCCAAATTGATGATAGATTCTATTTTGTTTTTATAAAGTGCGCTTGCGACAGTTTGGAGAAATGTTTCACCGCTTGGTTTTATATCTCTACCGATTATGATTTTTGGATGCGTTTTTTGCTTTTTAGAGTATATTTCTAAAAAAAGGGATGTTGCTTTATAAACTTCCTTTTCGCCAAAAGATTTGCCTATTATGCCCCTTATTCCCGACAAAGAAATGATTAGATTATTCATAGAATAATAACGGTGTTCGGTGTTGGGTTTGCGGTTTTCGGAAAAGATTTATTTTCTTGCGATAACCGACCAGCTAAAATCCTGCCCGTTTCATAAGTAGGCGGGTGATAACCTGTTATATTTTCTTTAGACACTCTGTTCCCTCTGCTTTTGGGAAAATATATCGCAATGGTTTGATTTTTCCGTCTTTGGATAATTTTCTCTGGATGTGCTTTTTTATCAGAATACAATGTTCAATAGAAACACCGTTTTCAATAATACATCCGACTATATAACTTATTCCGTTTATATTTACACCTTTGCCTATTTTGACCGGATATTTTTTATTGCCTATGATTTTTACGTTTTCTCCGATATGTACACCCTCTTGAATTATTACATTGCCGTTTAAATAAGAATTTTTGCCGATCTTCACGTTTTTACCAAGAATCACTCCTTTACCTAGATAAGCGCCCTTTCCCATATTTAAATCTACCAAAATGCCTTTCTTATCCATTTCCAAAATGTGCTTTGCAACATCTTCGGATATAAAAAAGTCTTCACAGTCATGAAAGCTTACTATCCCCTTTAGTTGCTCGTATACTCTTTGGCGGGCGATATTTTCCATTTTCTTAAGCGTTATTCTATCATTAAATCCCATTAAAGAAGCCGAATCTTCTATTGTCTGCGAACCTACTTTTAGTCCCCGCTTGTTAAAAACCTTTACCATGTCGGTAAAATAATATTCTTTTTGGATATTGGCGGATTTTAAATCATGGACATTCTTTTTAAGCGGTGCAGTTTTTACCGCATAAATGCTCGAATTGAATTCCCTGATTTGAAGCAGTTCGTTTTTTGTAAAAGACAATGCCTTGCCTTTGTGCACAATTTTGTACATATCGTTTAATGCTTCAATGTCCTTATACTCTTTTATTTCTATAACTTCATTTGCTTTTTTCTCTTTGATGACTCTGCCGTAATGGTTTTTTGTGGTTTCTCCCTCGTATTTTCCCGTAAGCATCATCATATCGCAACGGGATTTTTCGAACTGTGTTCTGAAATCTTTTATTATATTTTCGGTTATCAATCCCGCGTCTGCGGGAAATATGTAAACATCGCCGTTGAATTTCTTATCTATCGTTCCTAGGGCGATCTTTACGGCATCTCCGGTGCCTTTTTGCTGTTTTTGATAGGCAAAGAGTGTATTTTTTCTTTTGCCGACGGCCTGTATTACTTCTTCCGCTTTTATTCCAACTACTATTATCTGGTTGGAGCTTGCAATGCTTTTTTTTGCCGCTTCAGACACTCTTATAACGCTTGGAGCACCCCATAATTGGTATAAAGCTTTAGAAGTGGAAGATTTGATTCTTTTGCCGTGTCCTGCGGCAAGTATTATGGATATCCTGGGGATTTTGTAATTGAACTTGACTGAATACTTTTTAATTAATGAATTGATATTGTTTTTGAATTTCATGTTTGGATTATAACAAAATGGAATTATTATTTAAAAGAAGCAGCCCCAACCTTAAGTTAGGTTGGGGCTGTTCCTTTCTGGTGCTGTTTGAGATGTTTTTATTAGTATCCGCCCATGCCGCCCATTCCTCCCGGCATCCCACCGCCAGGCATTTCTTTTTCTTTTTCAGGAATATCGGCAATTAACGCTTCGGTTGTGATTAACAATGAAGCTATTGATGCAGCATTCTGCAAAGCGGTTCTTGTTACTTTCGTCGGATCAATTACGCCTGCTTCGATAAGATCTTCATATTTATCTGTATCGATGTTAAGCCCATAGTTAACGTCCTTTTTCTCTAAAATATTCTGAACGACTATAGAACCTTCCAAACCGGCGTTTTGCGCCAGCTGTCTCGTAGGCTCCGAAAGGACTTTATTTATTATCTCGGCTCCGACTTTTTCTTCTCCTGTCATTACCTTGATTCTTTCACTCAAAGTCGACATACATCTAAGAAGAGCTGTTCCGCCGCCGGGGACAATGCCTTCTTCTACTGCGGCGCGAGTTGCGTGCAGAGCGTCTTCTACTCTTGCTTTCTTTTCTTTCATCTCTGTTTCCGTGACAGCTCCGACGTTGATTTGAGCAACACCGCCGGCAAGTTTTGCAAGTCTTTCTTCCAGTTTTTCCCGGTCATAATCAGATGTTGTTTTTTCTTTTTCGGCCCTTATTTGGTCTATTCGACCTTTTATTTCTTTCTGATTGCCGACGCCCTGGATAATGGTTGTGTTATCCTTATCCATTCTAATTCTTTTTGCTTTGCCGAGCATATCGACTGTGACATTTTCAAGTTTCATGCCGATATCTTCGGATATAACCTGTCCGCCTATAAGAACCGCAATGTCTTGCAACATAGCTTTTCTTCTGTCGCCGAACCCCGGAGCTTTGGTCGCCACGCACTTTAAAGTTCCGCGTATCTTGTTGACGACCAAAGTAGCAAGCGCTTCAGCTTCAACTTCTTCGGAAATTATAGCAAGAGGTTTTCCTTCTCTTGCGACCGTTTCCAAAAGCGGTATCAGATCCTTCGCGCTGGAAATTTTCTTTTCACAGAGAAGAATATAAGGGTCGTCAAGAACGGCTTCCATATTTTCCGTGTCAGTCACGAAATACGGAGACTGATATCCGTTATCAAACTGCATCCCTTCTACAACTTCCAAAGTCGTTTCAAGCCCTTGTCCTTCTTCCACGGTGATTACGCCGTCTTTCCCGACTTTTTCCATTGCTTCGCCTATAATGTCGCCGATAGCTTTGTCATTGTTGGAAGCGATGGTTGCGACTTGCGAAATTTCCAGTTTTCCTTTTACGTTTTTGCTTAACTTTCTGAGTCTCTCTATTACGATGTCTACTGCTTGCTCAATTCCCCTTTTTAAAGACATCGGGTTGGAGCCGGCAGCAACATTCTTAAGCCCTTCTCTGCATATAGCTTGAGCCAGAACTGTTGCGGTTGTTGTTCCGTCGCCTGCTATATCGGAAGTTTTCGAGGCTACTTCTTTTACAAGTTGAGCTCCCATATTTTCATACGGGTCTTCAAGTTCCACTTCTTTTGCAACGGTAACTCCGTCTTTTGTGATTGTAGGAGAACCGAATTTCTTCTCTAAAACCACATTCCTGCCTTTAGGACCGAGAGTGACCTTGACTGCTTCGGCTAATTTATCCACACCGCGTAAAATGGCTTTACGGGCTTCTTCACTAAAAATTAACTGTTTCGCCATTTTTCATCTACCTCCTTTTAATTTAATTTTTTACTTTTCAATGATTCCTAAAACATCGTCTTCCTTCATGAGAAGATATTCTTTTCCGTCCATTTTGATTTCCGTTCCTGCGTAAGATTCAAAAATTATTTTATCACCCTTTTTAAGCTCAAGGGCTTGTCTCTTGCCGCTATCCAATAGTCTTCCCGGACCCACGGCGATTACTTCTCCTTCTTTTGGTTTTTCCTTAGCCGTTTCAGGCAGAACTATTCCGCCTTTTGTTCTTTCTTCGGCTTCCAGTCTCTTTACGAGTATCCTGTCATTAAGCGGTTTTATACGCATAATTTTAACCTCCTTGTTTGTTTGGTTTTTTATCAAATATTTTACCAACTTGGTATGAATTTAAACCGGCATTTGAAATCGTAATTATAACAGTATTCTTAAAATTTACAATGCAGCTTTATCCATCCGGTAAGCCCACTTCGTCAAACACCTTTCATGTTTTCTCTGTTAATTTAATTGCAATCGGGAGGTAAATCTCCACTGATACCCTCTGTCATATCTTATGCAAGTAAATTCGATACTTTTTTTGTCGGCAATATTTTCAATCGCTTTATTGTAGTCGTCCATATTTTTGATTGCTTGTTCATTTATTTTTATAATTAAATCTCCTGCTCTAAGGTCTGCGTGTTCGGCCAACGAATCGGGCATCACTTTGGTAATTATCACTCCCTGCTCTCTTGTAAGTTTATATTGTTCCGCTAAGTCTTTTGTTAATTCAACAACTTCAATTCCCAATGTTTCTTGCGTTTTGGGAGAGACGGGTTCTTGCGCAATCTCTTGAAGCGATTTTCTTTCTGTTATTTTTACCTTCTTGGAAATTTCCTTGCCGTCTCTTAAGATAAGAACTTTGATTTCCGTATCGGGGACAAGCCCAGCAACAATATTCATCAGTTGTTTAGTAGTTTCTATGGGTTTCCCGTCAATTTTTAATATTATATCGTTGCTGTTGATACCGGCTTTATCCGCGGGCGAATCAACTTCAACCTGCCGCACGACAACTCCTTTTGTTTGTTTTAATTGTAAAGACTCGGCAAGTTCTTCGTTTAAGTCTTGAATAGTTACTCCAAGCCATCCACGGGTAATCTTTCCTTTTTCAATCAATTGTTCCATGACTTTCTGTACCATATTTATCGGGATTGCAAAACCTGCCCCCATATATCCGCCGCTCCTTGAAAAGATAAACGTATTTATTCCGATAACTTCTCCGTCAAGATTAACAAGCGGCCCTCCGCTGTTACCGGGGTTGATAGCGGCATCAGTCTGAATAAAATCTTCGTATTGGGTCATTCTCATATTTGTTCTTCCGACAGCCGATATGATGCCGCTTGTGACCGTATGTTGAAGGCCAAAAGGATTGCCTATGGCAAGCACCCATTCCCCTACTCTTATTTCATCCGAATTACCAAGTTTTGCCACCGGTAAGTCCTTGGCATCGATTTTAATTACCGCAATATCTGTTTCAGGGTCTCTACCTTTTATTTCAGCGTCAAATTCTCTTTTATCAGACAAAATGACTTTAATTTTGTCGGCATTTGCCACAACATGGTTATTAGTCAGTATATATCCATCGTCAGTTACGATTACACCGCTTCCAAGCCCCGACCGTTCATATTCCTTTTCTTCCGGCACATCATATTTAGGAAAGGCATCCGGCCCGAAAAATCGTCTAAGCTCATCAAAGAAAGGGTCATTTCCAAAAGGAGAAAGGCCGGGACGCTGAACTTTAATTTTCATAGTCGAAACAACACTTACCACCGAAGGATTAACATCTTCACTTATTGAAGAAAAGGCATTGGAAAGTTGATGTAGCGGATCCAACTCCGCTGATTTTACAATAGTAAAAAAAGAAAACAGAATTATGAAACTTATTAAGAGCTTCCCCAATAAAAATTTGTCTTTATTCATCCTTTTCTCCTTTTAACATTTAGGATTCTTTTGTTTTTTCAGAATTTGAAATTTTTACCTTAGCAGGACGCAGAAGTCTGTTGTGTAAAGTGTAACCCGGCAATACCTCTTCTACCACCATATGTTTACTGCTTTTCTCCTCCTTACTATCTTTTTGATTCACTATTTCCAACGCTTCATGGAACTCAGGGTCATATTCTTTTCCCATAACGTCAATGGGTTTAACCCCGTGTTGAGCCAACAGATTTTTCAGCTCTTTGTGTATCATGTCTATACCTTGTCTGATAGCATCGTTCGTATCGGAAGCGTTTATATGCGTCAGCGCCCTGTCAAAATTATCCAAGATTCCCAATAACTGATAAAGAATGTCCTCTGTAGCGAATTTTTTTATTTCTTCCTGTTGTTTGTCACATCTTTTGCGATAATTTTCAAGTTCTGCAAGCGCTCTTTTCCATTTGTCGAGGTACTCTTCTCTTTCTTGTTTAATAGCATTGATAGCAGTAAGCAAACCTTTTTTTGCTTTACTCATTTATTCGCTCTCCACCCTATTTCTTCTCTTCATCTTCAACTTTGTAATCGGCATCTATTACATCTCCTTCGTTGTTTTTTGAACCGGTGCCTTCTTTTGACTGTTTGTTTTGCTGCTGCGTCCCGCTTTGACCTTGAGCGGTAGTTTGCTGATAAAGTTCAGACGAAACCGCATGCCATGTTTGATTTAGATTTTCCGTGGCCTTGCTTATTGCCTCATCATCATCTTTACCAGTAGCATCTTTTACCTGTTTTATCGCGTCTTCTAATTTCTTTTGCTGTTCGGGTTTTATCTTATCTTTATTATCTTTCAACATTTTTTCAGACTGATAGACAATAGTATCTGCTTTATTGCGAGCTTCAACTTTTTCTTTTTTCTTCTTATCCTCTTCGGAATGTTTTTCCGCTTCGGATACAAGCCGCTCCTTTTCTTCTTCGGAAAGTCCTCCGGATGCTTGTATTTTTATGCTTTGCTCTTTTCCAGTTGCCCTGTCTTTTGCCGAAACATTCAATATTCCGTTTGCGTCTATATCAAAAGTTACTTCTATTTGGGGAATGCCCCTTGATGCAGGAGGTATACCCATAAGTTGGAATCTTCCGATGGTTTTATTATCAGAAGCCATCTCCCTTTCGCCCTGAAGAACATGAACCTCCACAGATGTTTGGTTATCCGCTGCTGTGGTGAAGATTTCACTCTTTTTTGTGGGTATAGTTGTATTTCTCGGTATTAGCGCAGTCCTTATTCCACCCAAAGTTTCTATCCCAAAAGTCAGAGGTGTTACATCTAAAAGAAGAATATCTTTTACTTCCCCTTTTAAAACGCCTGCCTGAATCGCTGCACCGATTGCAACAACTTCGTCAGGATTGACGCCTTTATGCGGCTCCTTGTTGAATAGATTTTTCACGACTTGCTGAACTTTGGGCATTCTTGTTTGTCCACCCACAAGAATAACTTCATTAATATTTGCAGGTTTGAATTTTGCGTCTGAAAGCGCGCGTTTGCATGGAGCAATTGTTTTCTCTATAAGGTCGTCTATTAATTTTTCAAGTTGAGAGCGTGTTAGTTTAATGCTTAAATGTTTCGGACCTGAAGAATCTGCAGTTATAAACGGCAAGTTTATCTCTGTTTCCAAAGAAGTAGACAATTCGCATTTAGCTTTTTCCGATGCTTCTTTTAATCTCTGTAATGCCATTGGATCTTTGCGAAGGTCTATGGCATTATCCTTTTTGAATTCGTCAGCCAGCCAATCCATAATTTTCTGGTCGAAATTGTCTCCTCCCAAATGTGTATCGCCATTCGTAGATTTCACTTCAAATACACCCTCGCCTATTTCGAGAATTGACACATCGAAAGTTCCTCCTCCAAGGTCATATACAACTATTGTTTCTGCTTTCTTTTTATCTAACCCATAAGCCAAAGAAGCCGCAGTGGGTTCATTTATTATTCTTAAAACTTCCAGCCCCGCAATTTTGCCTGCATCCTTCGTGGCTTGTCTTTGGGAATCATTAAAATAGGCAGGAACTGTGATTACTGCTTGAGTTACTTTTTCTCCCAAATAACTTTCTGCGTCCTGTTTGAGTTTCTGCAGTATCATCGCAGAAATTTCCGCAGGTTTGTATTTTTTGTCGCTCATAATAGCCACAGCATTTCCTTCTGAATCTTTTTCTACTTTATATCCAACTATATCGATTTCTTTGGGCACTTCATTATACTTTCTTCCCATAAACCTTTTTATTGACGTAATGGTATTCTGGGGATTGATTATTGCCTGTCTTTTAGCCGCAGGGCCTACGAGTCTTTCTCCCGACTTTGTAATTGCCACAACAGAAGCCGTAGTTCTTCCGCCTTCAACATTCGAGATTACGGTCGGCTTTCCGCCTTCCATAACCGCCATACAGGAATTTGTAGTTCCAAGGTCTATTCCGATTACTTTTGACATAAATGTGACCTCCTTTAGAATATTTTAACTATATATTTGTCATCATGATTCATGCAAAGTTCATGCCATTCAAAACAGAAGATAGTCTATAATAAATAGTTTATAGTAAAAACCAAGTTAATGAGACGCTATTTGCTCTTGACAGCAATATTTCGGCTTTTGCAAAAATAATAAACTGTCAACTATAAACTATTGTAATGGGACTATTTGACACTACTTTTGCGGTTATTTTGATAAATGGGTATTTTATGACTCAAAAAAATATTAATTAGATAATTTTCTATGAAGTGTTCGCCTGCTAATTCCAAGTATTTTAGCAGCCTCGGATTTATTACCACCGGATTTTTTTAGAGCTTGATTTATAACTTTTTTTTCTATTTCTTCAAGATGCATCGTCCCTTTTATGTTTATAGTTTCCTCAACAAGAGGCTCTTTTACATAGGAAGACACTTCTTTTACTCCTATTATTTCCTTATTGGAAAGAACCACAATAGATTCAATAGTATTTTTCAGTTCTCTTACATTCCCGCGCCAATAATGGTTTTGCAAAAGAATAAGCGCCTTTGATGATATACCTTTGATTTTTTTCCTATTGGCTTTACTTGACTGCTTTATAAAAAAATGGACCAACAGAGGAATATCTTCTGTTCGTTCTCTTAAAGGCGGCACTTCTATTTTTACGACATTTAGCCTCCAATACAGGTCTTCCCTGAATTTGTTTTCCTTAATA
>CAZNJA010000028.1:1804-16695 GCA_964573245.1 uncultured bacterium | reverse complement strand
ACTTCTTCGGGTGTTCCTATTCTCTTTAAAGGAATTGCGTTAAGCATAAGCTGTTTTTGTTCTTCGGTCAATCTATCTGTCATGGAAGTCTGAATGAATCCGGGCGCGACTGCGTTTACTCTTATATTGCGCGAAGCCAATTCCCTGGCCAGAGATTTTGTAACGCCTATCACTCCAGCTTTGGATGCCGAATAATTAACTTGCCCCGCATTTCCCATAATGCCAATAATCGAGGATATATTGATAATAACGCCCGCTCTTTGTTTCATCATGAACTTGCTCGCAGCTTTGGAAAAATTGAACACGCCTTTGAGATTTATTTTGAGCACATCGTCCCATTCTTCTTCCTTCATTCTTAAAATAAGATTGTCTTTGGTAATGCCCGCATTATTTACAAGAATATCTATTCTCCCCCATTTTGCCATCTCGCCGTCAAAAAGAGATTCTACCTGTTTATAGTCCGAAACATCTATCTGATAAGACCATGTTTTTCTGTTTTTCTCCTGAATTTCGCCTGCGGTTTCTTCGCATTTTTCTTTGTTGATATCGACAAGAATTATATCCGAGCCTTCCTGCGCCAATTTCGAAGCAATCGCTTTGCCGATACCCTGCGCAGCTCCAGTAACCAAAGATACTTTGTCTTTAAGTTTCATGATTTCAAATTGTTATAAAAGATAAACAACTCAATGAATGCTTAATGAATTAATGTTTGAGGAATGCCCCTCGCGTGAAATAGACTGTGCAAAGAAGGGGTTGCAAAAGATAACAGACAAACCAAGGCACAACAAAACAACAAGATTAAACTGTTTCGCAATATTTATATTCCGCCTAACAGGAACTGCTTACTTCTTTTCTTTTTTCTCTTTTTTTTCTTCCTTCTTCCCTTCCTTTTTAGCTTCCATCTTATCTTGTTGCGCGGTATATGCTCCGTATAACGCTATAAGTCCGCCCAACAAAAGGATAAGAGGCACTGTCCCTTTAAGAACAGTCACGAAATCGGTTCCCCAACCAATAATTCCAACAAGACCCAAAACAAAAGCCACAAGACCAAGAACAAACGCAACCATTTTTCACCTCCTATTTAAATTTCTTTTACGTACGAAAGTTATAAAAACCGCTTGTATATTAACTAAAACATTCCGCAGTGTCAAGCATTTCAAAGAATAATCAACCCGTTGAAATTTTTTCATCGCAAACTCCTCCGATATAAAATTGCGTCTTCTTTGTCGGGATAATACCTATGCAAAATCCCCTCGCAAGTAAACCCAGCCTCCTCGTAAAAAAATATGGCAGGTTTGTTGCTTATGCGGGCTTGAAGTTCGAGCGTTTGTGTTATCGTTCTTGCCTTTTTTATAAAATGACGCATTAATTTAGCGGCAATACCTTCTCTTCTATATTCCTCCTTCACCGCAATTGTGGCAATGGTAATTTTTCTAAAACTTTTTATTCCGACTATATATCCTAAAATTTCGCTGTCCTTTTCCGCAACGAAAAATATTTCTTTGTAATCGGAATATAACAAGAGAATTTGTTTATTAGAAAAGGGGCTCGGGAAAGACTCTTCTTCTATTCGCTGAATTTGCTCAATATCGCTTTCTTTTGCATGTCGAATTATGTAGTCCATGAATTGTAGCCCATGAATTTTTGATTAAAAAGAGAAAAAACTTATACTCTCAAAAATATCATCAAGATATGATTTCAACCTTCCCGCTTTTCACTTCCAGACGCCCATTTTGAAAAAGTTTTATTCCCTTTACAATAACTTCCTGTTCGGCTTTCTGAACTTTTTCTTTAAGAGACTGCGGAGTATCATTTTTATTTACCTCGACGGATTGTTGCAAAATAATCGGGCCTGTATCGGTTCCTTCATCAACAAAATGAAGCGTGCAACCGCTAACTTTTATCCCTTTTTCTATCACCAATTTATGAACATCCAAATCCATACCCCCCGCAAACGCAGGGAGTAAAGACGGATGGATATTTATAATCCTGTTTCTAAACTGCTCTATAAAATATGAAGAAAGAATTCTCATGTATCCTATAAGAAGAACAAGGCCTATTTGCTCGCGGTTTAATTTTTCTATTATATCCCTGTCATAATCCTCTCTTCCCCGAAAATTTTGCGGGTTTATAAAAAAAGCGGGAATGCCCTGTTTTTTCGCCCTTTCCAAAATATACGCATTTTTCCTATCGGAAATTACTACTGCGATTTCAGCGTCCAATTCGCCTGTTTGTATAGCGTTACAAACAGCGTCAAGATCAGTCCCCTTCGTAGAACCCAAAACAGCAATTTTTAGTCTTCCCCTGCCCATTTTACTTTCTCTAAAATGAGTATAATACAGTTTTTTGCAAGGTTTGACAAATACAAAAAACAGTGATATTTTGGGGCAAATAAAATAGGGAGGAAGATTAGAATGAGGCTTGAGGGCAGAGTCTTGAATGTCATGCAAAAAGGTCCTGCTTCCAAGTTAACTATTGTATTGTTAAATGCCGCTTTGAAAAACGCGGTAACAAGAAAAGCTTTATTACACGCTATCGAAAAAGCGATGGACAGAATGTCTTTCGACGAGCAAGGTCCGTCACGACCAGAAAAACTTCTGGAAGACAGGGCACATATGTCGAAAGCGCTGTTGAAATCCATTGAGCGCGCGTTCGAATTAAAGAGTATTTCTCCGCAATCGGCAGATAAAATAATCGATATATTCCTTTCGAAAATATTTGTCCAGGGCATCCATACCAGGAGACAATTCCACGAAAAAAACGGTTTCAGACCACCCGGCTTTATCACCATTGCTCCCACCAATGTGTGTAACTTAAAATGTAAAGGTTGTTATGCGGGTGATATCTATACTAAACACACAATAGACTTTGACACATTTGACAGAATAATATCGGACATGAAAAAGGAATTTGCAGCACACTTTTTTGTGATTTCCGGCGGAGAACCGTTTATGTATAAAAGCAATGGTAAAACTTTAATGGATATACTAGAAAAACATAACGACTCATATTTCCTTTGTTATACAAACGGAACACTTATAACTAAAGAAAAAGCCAAAAAACTGGCAAAACTTGGGAATTTCACTCCTGCCTTATCGGTAGAGGGCTTCGAGAAAGAAACCGATTATAGACGCGGAAAAGGAGTTTTCAAAAAAGTAATGGATGCAATGGATAATTTGAAAGAAGCAGGAGTTTTGTTTGGCATTTCCGTAACGCCCTGTTCTCATAATGCCGATTTACTTCTCTCGGATGAATTCCTTAATTTCCTTTTTAAAGAAAAAGGTATTTCCTATGGATGGTATTTCCAATATATGCCGATAGGAAGGGAACCTTCTATGGAATTTATGGTTACACCTGAACAAAGGGTAAAAATGTATAGAACCATTTGGAAAAAGGTAGTAAAGGATAAATTATTTATTGGGGACTTCTGGAATTCAGGAACTGCATCCGATGGATGCATGGCGGCTGGGCGCGGCGGCGGATACTTTTACATAACGTGGGATGGGACTATTACTCCATGTGTATTCATACCGTTCAAGGATAAAGCTTTCGGCAATATATATGAGGTATACAAAAGAGGCGAAACCTTAACAGACGTTCTGAAATCGCCGTTTTTTAGCGCTATAAGAAAATGGCATTCTTCTTATTGGTTGGACCAACCAAAAGAAAAATGCGGGAATCTACTTGCTCCCTGCATAATAAGGGATAACTGCGATGTTTTTCATAAAATAGTAAAAGAAGTGGGAGCACAGCCAATTGATGAGGGAGCAAAAACTTATCTCTCCTTTATAGAGCAGGGTTATATGCCGCAATACAATACCAAATACAGAAAATTAGCGGACCCTATATGGGAAAAGGAATATTTGCAAAAAGGAAAAGCTGATTAAAGAAGTAGTCGCTAAATTCTTCGAGTTTTGAAATATATCTGCAATTTATGATAGACTGCACATTACAAAACAGAAATATAATCAATGAAAAGAAGATATTAATAACGGGCGATTAGCTTAGCGGGAGAGCGCCTCCCTTACACGGAGGAAGTCAGGGGTTCAAATCCTCTATCGCCCACCAAAGGATTAAGTATTAAGGATACAGTATTAAGTTTACATCTTTTAATAATCCTTAATTCTTATTACTTAATACTTATATCGGGGGCCGTAGTTCAGTTGGTTTAGAATGCCAGACTGTCGATCTGGAGGTCGCGGGTTCGAGCCCCGTCGGCCCCGCCGAGTCTTTATACAATCTAATTGTTACTTGTTGTCACACCTATTTGGGAACAAAATATGGTCAACCTCAGAAAATTTTTATTATATTTATTTCGGTGGCAGTTAAGCACTCCTATTTTATGGCTCGTGGTAAGAAACTTAGGGGCAGGAATCTGGGCAACGGTTACAGCCAATTTAATAGGTGGTTCAATTTTTTTCTGGATTGACAGATTTATATTTACCAGTTATGCGGTTGAAGTCTGGCAATTCAAAGATAAGGGTACATGTGATAATTGCGGGAAAGAAGAAAATTTATGGCGTCTGGTAAGGGCTCCCAATTACGACAAAAGGGATACAAAACCAATATTTCTTTGCAGGGAATGCTCAAAAGCAAAAACTGATGCTTTAAGGGCAAAAGGTATTAAAATTAGAGGCAAGAGTAAATAAAACTATAAATTCACTATATTTTTTTTATAATACAAAGTGAGGAATAAAAGCATATAATCTTTTATGTGGCGGGTAATCAAGAAATTGTTTTTTATATGCCCTCTGCCATTTTCACCCAATTTCTTTGCGTATTCGGGACTGCTTAAAAGTTGTTTCAAAGCAAAAGCGGCCCCCTCCACGGAATAACAAAGCAATCCCGAATACTTATGCCGCACTTGCAATGGGATTCCTCCAACATGAGATGCAACAACGGGTTTCGCTTTCCACAACGCTTCGGAGACAGTTAAACCAAACCCTTCCCTTAAAGATTTTTGAACTATTACCGTTGCCGCGCGTTGCAATGCATTTATTTCGATATCGTTTTTTTGCGAGTAACTCGAGGAAAAAGCCAAAATGTGTATGTCTTTGTCCCCCTTTGCTTTTTCCTGGACTTCCGCAAAAACTTCCGCCCCTTCTGGGTCGTCATTTGCGGTTCCTCCCGCCAAAACAAGCTGGCAGTCGAAATATTTTTTCACCAATTTATACGCTTCAATTACGCCTACTGGGTCCTTTAGCCGGTCAAAACGGGATATCTGCATAATGACCGGTTTCTTTTTCCCAATATTGTATTTACGTAAAACAGTGTCTATGGTTTTACGAGGCAATTCCTTATTCTTATCGCTTAGCGGGTCTATGGAGGGAGGAATTAAAAACTGCCTTATCGGCAATTTATGAGAAAAAGCAGGAGCTGAAAATACAGCCGCATGATATTCTGTTATGAAATTTTTAAGAAACTGCCAAACTTCTTTATGCGGGTTGGATATATCGACATGACAGCGCCAAATCCACTTATTATTATTTTTCTTTTTTATCAGAGCTATCGGTTGGGGGTCGTGTATAAAAACGATATCTCCGTAAATATTCATCTCATCGATATTTTTTTGACTCGTCTGCATAAAGATATCGAAATCCCGTTTGCTAATTTCCTCATTTTTACCATGCAGAGCATTATGAAACTTTTTTGTAACCTCGAAAAATTGCTCCCCGCCTTTTACGACATCCCAGCGCGTATTAACGCCCAATTCTCTCAATAAAGGCACCATACGGTTCAATATTTCCGCAACTCCGCCGCCGACCGCGGTGGAATTCACATGTTGAACTACCTTGCCTTTTAGTTTTTCGGATATCAATCTTAAATCGTCGATAACCGATTGCCCTACTATAGGAATATAATCTTCTATTCTTGCCATGTTAATTTACCGGATTTCGGTTTCAATCATATTCACGATAACATTACGTAAATCTTCCAAAGTTCTCGTATAAGGGTCTAATCTTGCAATCTTGTCCGCTAATTTCTGATTGCCAAGCGATTTCTCAATCCAAAGAGAAAAATCGTTGGTTTCCTTCTCAAGCCGCAAGCGCGCCTCGAAAATATGAAAATAAATTGAATCTATCGTTATTTTTTTAAAAATTTCAACAAATTCTTTCAAATCGGTTGCTATATAATTCGTAGGAAATATAAAGCTTATAGATTTTATGAAATGGAATTCCTCGTTCTTTTTGGCGACTTTAGCGGTCACCGAAGGATTCTTTTTCAAATAATCTTCTATTGTTTTTATGATTTTCTCCCTCAACTCGCGGATATGAGGGAACTGAATAGTATCAATGCTCGCCAATCTTTCCGATAGTTCGTCTTCCCCCAACATTTCTTTTACCCAATAAGCAAAATCGTTCGGAGGTTCAGGAGAAAGATATTGGTGTTGCTGTAAAAATCTATGCGTATGGTGATAAATACTTGAGCCAGGAACTTCTTTTAAAAGGTTAAGCATTTGAGGCAAGTTGGCTGCTTTCAAACCTGTCAGCTCGGACAAATGCACCCTTGTGTAAAATCTGAATTGCTCCTTTGCTTTAACAAGTTCAGTCATTGTTTTATTCCGGGGTTAATAATCGTAAAACCTTAACCAAAAACTTTTTTACTTCTTCAGTGTTCTTAAGGTAAAAATTTGCGTAAGATTTCTTGGGCCTCCCGACAAAGATACTTGTTCCTTGATTTTTTAGCGCTTTAAAAGCATCTTCGTCTGTTATATCATCGCCAATATAAATGGGAAGTATTTTATCATCTTTCAAAATAAATTTCCGTCTGGATAACAGCCACAATACTGCCTTACCTTTATCCCAATCTTCAACCGGTCTTACCTCAAGCAACTTCTTCCCATTTTTTACCTTAATGCTATTCTTTAATAAATAAGAATTTGTGATCTCACAAAAAATATTCTTCACCAAGTGAACTTCTTTCTTATCTACCATGCGATAATGAAGACTTAATGAAAGCCCTTTATCTTCAATGAAAACACCTTTAACATAAGCCACTTTTCTTTTTAATTCATTTTTTATTTTTTTAAGTATTGTTTTATACCTTATTGAAACCGGTTTTTTAAAGTTGATATTTGGACCTTCTATTTCAAAACCATGATTTCCGATATAAATGATGTCCTTTAAACCTATCTTATTTTTTATATACTTCAAACCTCTACCACTTATAATAATTAATCTAAAACCGCATAGTTTTAATAATTCCGCCAATAAATTTTTTGTTTCCTTGCTAACAACTGCTTTATCAGGCTCATCTACAATTGGAACAATTGTTCCATCATAGTCCAAAAATAGCATAATATATTTATTGCTTAATTCTTTTTTAAAATTATCCCAGTACTTAAAAAGATTTTTCATATATTTTAGTGGTGCTCAATAAGTACATCTCCCGCCTTCTGTAATGCGTATTTGGTACACAAGGGTCCAACTAATTCATAAATAATTGTAGTAGCAACAATAGTAGTAAAAATCATACTCCCAACATTTGGAAAATCATTTTTGGCAATAAGGGCACAACCTAAAGCAACACCAGCCTGAGGAAGCAGGCCCAATCCAAGATACCTTCTTATTCTATCTTCTACCTTAACAATATATCCACCCCATATAGAACCCACAGTTTTCCCCGTTGTTCGAAAGAAAATATAGATTATTCCAGCTATACCTATTCCTTTTAATAATCCTATCTCTAGGTTTGCTCCCACAAGAACGAAAAAGAGTAGATACAAGGGCGAATCAATCAGTTTTAAAATATCAAAGAATTCAAAATTTGATTTTTTAATATTTACCAAGACTGTGCCCAAAAACATATTCGCTAATAGAACAGAGAGATGCAATGATATAGCCAATCCTGTAGTTAATAATATAAATCCTAAGGTATAAATAAGAAGTTCTGTTTGGGTACGTATTAATTTAGAAAATAGGGTGGCAAAACAAGCAATTAACCCACCGAGTATTAGGGCACCGATTATTTCTATTAAGGAATGAAATATAACCTTAAATATAAAAGTATTTGATGCGTGAAAGGCGAGTGCCTTAGAGATGGTTAAAGACAAGGCAAAGATGATTAAACACCAAGCATCATCTATGGCTACCACACCTAAAAGTATATCTGTGAATTTACCTTTAGCCTTATACTCACGCACAACCATAACTGTTGCTGCTGGTGCGGTAGCGGAGGCAATCGCTCCAAACAAAAGAGCCACATAAAAAGGCTGCTTAAATATAAAAAAGAAACTTAAGGTTACAAGAACCCAAGGTAAGACTGCCTCCAATATAGAAATCCAAAGCACTGATCGGCCAATATTACGAAAGAACTTACGAGTAAAACTTTGACCCAGACCAAATGCGATAAGACCTAAGACAATATTGGAGATAAAACCTGAGGAATTAATTAGTTCTGGTGAGGTTAGATTTAGAATTGAAGGTCCGATAAGAATACCTAATAAAAGATAGGCGGTTACTGCAGGAAATTTAATCTTATTTATCAGCCTTGCCGAAAATAAACCTACAACTAAAATAAAACCGAGCCCTAAAATTGTGTTCATTAAATAATACCCTTCTGCCTAAAAACTTCTCGAACTATGTCAAATACACCAATTATACCTACTAATTTACCCATATTATCAATAACTGGGAATTCATCTTTAAGATGTAATCTCGCAAGCTTATAAGCTTCTTCTAAAGAGGCATCCTCGTGTATAGAAATAACCTTTGTTTCCATAATATCATCGACAATAACTAAATTACCTACTTCTTCAGATATTTCCATCTTAAATATATCTTCTTTTCTATCATCCAGAAAAGGGATAGCTTTCAACATCTCTGGTTCAGATGGCTGAAGTGCATTAACAAGATTCTTAAAAGAAATCACACCGATTAAGCGATTGTCATCATCAATGACAGGTACTAAAGGAAATAGATGAAATTTAGCAAATATCTTCAAAAGTTCTTTAAGAGATGTAGATTGCTTTACAGCAATAACTTTTTTCTCCATTACTTCTTTTACCTGCATAAACTTGCTCCTTGGTTTGTTTAATACTCTTATTATAGTTCCTATTAAGGACTACTGCAAAAAATGTAATAAATTATAATCAACAGCTACAACGATAGATAGTTGTGCGTATCAAAAAGTTGCAAAGTTTTTTCATCGAAGTTAATCCAAAGACTGTCTTCTTTTCTAATCCCTTCAAGTAATTTTTTTTCGACAACCGCCTTTAGAATTTCGTTACGCCATTTCAAATTCAACACAACATACTTGCCCATTTTTTCGACTTCCAAAAATTCCACAGGAAAACGATTTGTATCAGGCTCAAGATACACACGCACATCTTCAGGGCGAATTCCAATCATAACTTTTTTGCGGCCTTTTATTCTCGGCAAATAATCCGAAGATATTTCCCATTTTGAGGCACCAAAAACGAAAGCTCTTTCTTCAATAGCAACTTCAAAAGTATTAATATGGGGACTTCCCAAGAAAGAAGCGACAAAAAGACTGTTTGGTTCATAATACAACTTTTCATAAGAACCTATTTGCTTAATCGTCCCCTTGTCAATAAGAGCAATTCTATCAGATAAACTTATTGCTTCCTGCTGGTCATGCGTTACATAAATAACCGTGGTTTTCAATTGTTTGAAAAGCAATTTCAATTCTGTTCGCATTCTTTCCCTCAACAATGCGTCAAGATTAGAAAGCGGTTCGTCCAGAAGAAAAATATTGGGCCTTTTAGCTATAGCACGCGCCAAAGCAACGCGCTGACGTTGTCCGCCACTTAATGCTTTGGGTTTCCTTTTCAAGAGTTCGGAAATTTCCAACAATTTAGCCACATCCTTAATTCTACTATGTATCTCTTCAGTAGAATAATGTTTTATCCTCAACCCCACAGCGATATTTTCATAGACATTCATATGAGGATACAAGGCATAATTTTGGAATACAAAGGAGACGTTTCTTTGTTGAGGCGGGGATTCATTAACATTTATCCCATCTATAAGTATATTGCCTCCATTCTGTTTTTCCAAGCCGGCAATAATTCTTAGAACAGTAGATTTTCCGCTGCCCGAAGGCCCTAAAACCGTAAAAAACTCGCCGTTTTTTACTTCAATGGAAAAATCTTTCAGCCCAATTGCATGTTTATCGAAAATTTTGGTTACATTTTCCAATTTAAGATCTGCCATAACAAATTATCCTTTAACGGCGCCGCGAGTCAAACCGGTTATTATCTTCCGCTGAAACAGAACAACAAATATAATTAAAGGCAGCGTGGCTAAAACACAGGCAGCGCATATCCTACTCCATGGAACTTCATACATCGACGCTCCGCTTAAAAGAGCAATTCCCACAGGCACTGTGCGAGATACATCCTTTGTCATAAAAGATAAAGCAAAAAGAAATTCATTCCATGCAAAAGGCCCGATAAATATAAGTATTGCGCAAGTTGCCAACGCTGGCCAAGACAAAGGTAAAATTATTTTCCAAAGTATTTTTATTCGGGAAAAACCATCTATCATTGCCTGCTCTTCCAACTCCTTAGGGATGGTCTGGAAAAATCCGGCCATTATCCAAATAGCCAAAGGCAAGCTGAATGTGACATAAGGAAGAACAAGAGCCAAGGGTTTATCGATAAAATTAAATTTTGCCATGAACTCATAAAGCGGGACAAGAAAAATTATTTGAGGGAACAGGCAAACCAGTAACAATAACAATTGTAATACGTTTTTGAACTTCAGATTGAGTCTGCTTAAAGAATAAGCCGATACTGTCGCAAAAATCAAACAGATAAGAGTCGTCGCCAAGGAAACGGTTATACTGTTGAAGAAATTTTTTAAGAATACGGAGTCTGTCATCAAATATTCATAAGCATCCAAGGAAATCCGAGAAGGGAAATATTTTATGGGCAGAGAATAAATTTCGCTTGCATTCTTTAAGGAACTTATCACTTGCCACAAGAACGGACCTAAATGAAAAAATATTATGAAAACTATCAGCACATAGAAAAATAGCACTTGTATTTTGCGCCATATACCGCTTTGCCATTGTTTTTCAATACTCAAATTGCCCTCTCCTTCCGAATATATAGTAAACAATAAGAACAAAAATCAAAGAGACCATAAAATTAAATATCACCAAAGTTGCCCCATAATTAAATTTCAAATATCTAAATACAGTATCATAGATGTATAAAGATATTGATTCTGTCGAGCCTCCGGGGCCGCCTCCAGTCAAAATCCAGATTGAGTCGAATATGCCAAATGTTTGAATACTACGGAAAATTAAAGCTACAAGAAGAGCCGGCTTTAATAAAGGCAGAGTTACCAATTTAAAATTTTGCCAAGCGTTTGCGCCATCCACGCTTATCGCTTCATAAAGTTCTAAAGGAATCGACTGCAAACCTGCAAGAAGAATTACCACGACAAAAGGTGTGCACTTCCATACTTCGGCAAATATGATACAAAAAAACGCCAAATTTGGCCTGCCCAACCAAGCTAAAGGCTCATTTATCAAATTAAGCCTTAACAGAATATCATTGAATACTCCGTAAAAATCATTGAATATCCACTTCCACGTTACGGCTATAATAGCCGTAGGCAAAGCCCAAGGTAAAAAAACCGCTGTGCGGACAACTTCTCTGCCAAAAAAATTTTTGTGGAGAATTACGGCAAAAAGTAAACCCAAAAACAACTGAATAGGAACAGAAATCCCGCTGATGAGCAAAGTGTTGAGAAAACTCCTTTTAAACCTTCCATCTTGGAATAAAAGCGAAAAATTATTTAAACCAATAAATTGCCCGTCATTTCCCATGAAACTTAACAGCAGATTCCTAAAAAGCGGATACAATGCCACCACACCCAAAATAATAAGCGAGGGTAGAATTAGGATTAACCCGAATTTCTGCTCGTTAATATATCTTTGGAACATTTTCCCTTTGTTTATATTTTCGCTGCAAATTTATCTTTCTGCGAACTAAATAGATTTTATTTCTTATTTCTCCAATATTCCTTTAATTTCCGACTCCGCTTCCTGCAACGCTTTTTCAGCCTCGAGTTCTCCTAATAAAACCCTATGAATAAATCGTCTTAACACATCGGATATTTGCGAATAATCGGGGTAGACCGGTCTTGGTTTCGCCGAAAGTAAAATCTGATAAAGATCCGAATAAAAAGGATTTCGTTTTAATATATCCTTATCTTTAAAAAGGGCTTTCCTGGTAGGAACAATGCCGCTTTTGAAATGTAATTTCTTTTGTGCTTCATAACTTGTAATATATTTTATAAATCTGATGCAATCCTTTTTATTTTCTGAAAATTCTGAAATACCAAAACCCCAACCGCCAAGAGTGGAATGGGATTGTATCCCTTCTTTGCTCGGCAAAACACTCATGCCTATTTTCCCTCTAACAGGTGATTTTTCTTCTTGAGCCAATTTCCACATATACGGCCAATTACGGCAAAATACGGCTTTCCCTTCTTGGAAAATATGCCTTGTTTCTTCTTCTTCATACGTGATTACGCCTTCGGGAGTAATTTTATGAGTATGTATTAAATCATACATAAATTTTAAGGATTCGGCTCCTTCCCTGGAATTTAAAATCAAATTGCCTTCATCGTCGAATATATCCCCTCCGAAAGACCACAAAATTTCCAGGAAATTACAGACCAGTCCTTCGTATTGTTTGCCCTGGAAAACAAATCCCCAAATATTGGGTTTATCTTGCAATTCTTTGGCAATCTTAACGAACTGTTTCCAGGTTTTCGGAGCAGAGTATTCATTCTTCTCCAACAGGTCTTTGCGATAATACAAAATGCCTGCATCCGTTTGTAGCGGTACTCTGTATGTCTTCCCCTCATAAATGCTGCCTTCTATATCTCCCGGCAAAAACTCATTTTTTTCTTCTTTGCCAAACCATTCATCCAAAGGAACAAGCCACCCTTGTTTGGCAAACTTGGGAAGCCAAACGATATCCATCAGCACCATATCGTATCCTCCCCTTCCCGTCAAAAAGCTTGTAACATACATCATCTCTCTTGTATCTGTAGAAGTGGGCCCCTTGACCATTTCCACCCTGATATCGGGATTTTCCCTCTCAAAGTCACTGATAACTTCCTCAAAACCACCGCCGGGATCAGGCCACCACAGGAAAGTGATTTTAACTTGTTCATTCGCATGGACAAAAAGAGGAAAAATAACAACTAAAAAAATAACCGCAACAAACAATTTTTTAATCATGGCGTACCTCCTTCGTTTATTTTACCCTAACTGCTAAATCCAAAAGGGTTTGAACCAAAAACATTTTAACAAACAAAATCGCAATAAACGCTATTATGGGCGAAATATCAATCCCAAACCTTACTCCCGCAGGCAAAACTCTTCTTATCGGTTCAAGTATCGGCTCGGTAGTTTTATATAAAAACTGCACAATAAAATTATAAGGGTCGGGGTTTACCCAGCTGACCAATGCGCGCACAAGCACCAGCCAATACAATACAGTAAGCGCCAAACCCAAAATATGCGCAACAGCGATTAGACAATACAAACATTGAGGCCTCTTTAATATTTAGACTTTATTTATCCTGCAGGAAAAACTTAAATTTTAAAAGATTAAGACTCTGCTTTATCTATATAAAGAGTTTGAGTAGGATAAGCGAATTCAATCCCTCTTTTTCCGAATTCTTCTTTAAGACGAAAATTGATTTCCTGTTGAACGTCCATATACTTATTATAATCAGGTCCAAGAACGTAATATACAATCTCAAAAATCAAACTGAAATCGCCATAAGAAAAAAAGTGAGCTCGGTCAAAAACAGTATCTTTGGTGGTTTTTATGATATTTTCTATGATTTTGGGTATTTCCTTTAACTTTTCAAGAGGCGTTTGATATACAACTCCTAATTTGAACACAACCCGCCGTCTTTCCATCAGTTTATAATTGCGAAGTCGTGAATCTGTAAGGTCGGAATTCGAAAACACTAACATCTCTCCGCCCAAACTACGTATGCGCGTTGTCTTGATGCCGATATATTCAATCGTTCCAAGATAATCGTCTATGATAATAAAATCCCCGACTTTGAAAGGATGGTCGAAAATTATGGCAAAATAACTGAACAAGTCTTTTAGGATTGCCTGAGCAGCCAATGCCACAGCCACACCGCCTATACCTAAACCAGCTACAACCGCTGTGATTTTAATACCGAGATTATCTAAAAAGAAAATAACCACTCCTCCCCAGACCAACACCTTTGTTATTATCAATATACCTTTAAGACTACGTTCAAGAGCCGTATCATCACCGCTTTTAGCCAAATATGTTTTTAAACTATATCCTATAAGTATCGTAATAAAACGAGCGGAGAATACGAGTACAACTGCCAACGCAAAATAGTTCAAGCCTTTTTCAAAATAAGGGTGAAATGCAAGGCTTTTTATAGAGATATAAACGACAAGAAGAAATAAAAAAGGAACGCCGATTTTCTCAAGTACGCTTATAAAAAAGTCGTCTATCGTTGAAGCCGTTTTCTCTGCAACTCTTTTAAGGCGTTTTACAAAATAACGTATAACGATATTGATAATGAGAAACCCCGCCGCTAACGTTATGCAGGCTATCAGATAATCCAAAATCCTATTTCCCCAAAAAACATATTCGAGTATTTCTAGATACATAATCCCTCCCTCTAAAATTTTTATGGTATAGGAAAATATAAAACTTTCCTAACCACTGAAAATCTCTAAATAGTTACCAAAAGATGATTTTCTTGCAAAATCTGCTTATTACCTTTGTCCCATTTAGAAAATGTCCCATTTAGAAAATTTTTTCTAACGGGATTTAATAATCTTGCTATGCTATTTCATATCCCCCATAGTTTTTAGATACTTATAATAATCGCTGTCGGTGGTCA
>CAZNJA010000028.1:0-1704 GCA_964573245.1 uncultured bacterium | reverse complement strand
TATTTCATATCCCCCATAGTTTTTAGATACTTATAATAATCGCTGTCGGTGGTCAAGATTATCGTGGAATTATCATCTATTGTTTTTTGATATGTCTCTAATGTTTTTAGAAATGAGTAGAATTCCGGGTCATTACTATACGACTGGGCATATATGTTGATTGCCTCGGCATCAGCTTTACCTACGATTCCCTGCGCCTGGCGATATGCCTCCGAAGTAATGAGCTTTAATTCCTTTCCTACTTGGCCGGAAATCTCCGCTGATTTTCCTTGGCCTTCCGAGCGGTATTTTTCCGCTGCGCGTTTTCTTTCTGAAATCATCCTATCGTAAACTTTATTGCGCACATCTTCTACATAATTGACACGTTTTATACGCACATCTACGATTTCAATCCCATACTGAGGTGCCAGCACCTTTGCCTTTTCTAAAATAACACGCGTAAGTTGTTGTCTACCTACCGCAATCCGTTCAAGCGCTTCATCGGCAAAAATAGCATCTGCCAACAATTCTTTGCTTTCCAAAATACGGTCGGAATCCCTTACCGCCTCAACCAAAAGATGGTTGGTAATCACATCTCTGGTTGCTGAATTAATAATATCGTCTAATCGGCTGTGCGCGCTTATTTCATTACCTACCGATTGTAAAAACTTCAACGCATCAACTATTTTCCAGCGGGCAGTGGTATCTACCCAGATATATTTCTTGTCTTGGGTAGGAATCTGATTAGCGTCACCATCCCAATCTAAGAGCCTTTTCTCAAAATGGTGTGCCTGCTGAATAAAAGGTTTTTTAAAATGTAATCCCGCAGAAACTATTGGGTTACCTATGGGTTTACCAAATTGAGTAATTACTACCTGCTTACTTTCATCAATAATGAATAACGCACCACTTACAAATGCGATTATCATTAAAATAACCGCTACCACAAAAATTCCTAACATTCCTTTTTTCACCCCGCACCTCCCTTGTATCATTTAATTCATCTTTAATTACTATTTGTGATTAAAGTTAATAATTATTCCACAGAACTGAATCCCCGCTTTACCTAATAAATATTAGGAGGAGCGGGGTTCATTGTTTTGCCTCTCCCTTCTCGCCTATATTTAACAAAGGTAAAATTGAAGATTGTTTAGGGTCAATGATATACTTCTGTTTTGCCCGAGGTAAGACTTCCATCATTGTCTCTAAGTATAATCTTTTTTGAGTTATCTGGGGTGCCTTTTGATATTCGCCCAAAGTAATAAGGAATCTTTCCGCTTCACCTTTTGCCCGGTTTATCTTATCCAAGGCATAACCCTCTGCCTCCCTGATGGTTTTTTCTGCTTCACCTTTTGCCCTGGGAATAACCTTATTATAAGCCTCCCAAGCCTGGTTAATCATCTTTTCTTTTTCCTGCTTTGCCTCATTCACCTCATTAAAGGCCGGCTTGACCTTCTCGGGAGGATTTACATCTAACAGCTTAACTGTAATAATCTGAACACCTGTTTGATAATCATCTAATATTTTCTGCATTTCTTGCTGTGCCAAATAGTCTATCTCTTCTCTTTGGGTAGTAAGAACCTCATCTACGCTGTAATCTCCGACAAGCCAACGCATCGCTACTTCGGAGACATCTCGTATATTATCCCCAGGGTCTCTAACCGCAAAAAGCAGCTTCACGGGGTCCTTTACTTTAAATTGCACAATCCAACGCACATCTAAGAT
>CAZNJA010000027.1:0-16709 GCA_964573245.1 uncultured bacterium | reverse complement strand
TATAATCATCGGGGAGATGGTAGGTCCTACGCTTACTGTTCACTATCTGCAGTTAATTACTGTTCCCATAACACTTATAACCGGCTTAATGGCTGGCATACCTATTCTTTTAACAGCAAAATTATATCTTTTATTGCTCTTTGGTGTTTTCTTTCTAAATGCTTTGGGACTGTTAATGTCCTCAATTATTGATAAACAAACATCATTGAATCTTGTTATTCTTTGTACCATTGGGTTAATAATCGGTGTACCATGTATTGGTATGGAAATTTACCATGATTATCCGGCTAATTTTGTCAGTTTGCTTTCACCAATACCATTATTTTTACAATACTTAAGCCCTTATCATAGCGATAAGATGAATGCTTATATTTCATTCTTCAATATAAAGATTCCCACCCTTGTATACACCTGTTTTATTTACATTTGTCTTAGTATGACCTTCTTGGCTGGTATATTCAGGAAGCTTAAGGATGAAACTGCTGCACTTTTTTCCCGTACAAAAGTCCCTTTTCTATTTTTAATATTTGAGTTGATTCTTATAGGTTTTATGAGAGATGTATTCAGAATTAAAGATTTACATTTCTTAAGTTCATTTAGTGCTTTTTTCCAGATCAGCTGGTTTGTATTAATTGCATTAAGTTTGATGCTCACTCCTAATTATGCTTCCATTTTTGCCTGGTTAAAGAGCAAAAAAAGGTTAGCATATAATAACCAGAGTAGTCCTATTTTTATGACATCTATTATTTGTTTCCTCATAATGATTGCAGTCGGTTTATCTATGTTTGCATATTTGACTTCACCATTCACTTTTACGCTAAATACAATAGCCAGATTTACGTTGGGATTAGGGATGTTGTTGGGATATCTTTTGGCTTATATCGTATTGGCTCAGTTTGGTGTTTTAATCTCTAAAGATAAAGGCCTTACCTTTGGCACTGGATTTGTTGTAGTTTTATATATACTTCCATTCCTGATGGCTGCTTTTTCTCAAATGGAGTTTTTCTTGCTTTTCAATCCGACTTCCGGCTTTTACTTTTCGGGTGCTTTCGTATGCGATAAAGCATTTCATGAAAATTGGGGATATGGTATCCTTATTCCTTTTATTCTAACTGCCGGTTTTGCTGGTTTACTTTGGTTAAGATTAAAAACGCTAAACAAGTCTCTATTACAAAAGACTGAATAAATTTGTTAACTTTTTACAAGACCAAGATTTTACTTAAACCAGATGGCATGCCACAAAGTGATTTTTATCCTTTTCTTCAAGTCTAGGCACGTCGGTTGTACATTTTTGTACACCTATGGGGCATCTTGTATGGAACCGGCATCCGGATGGAGGATTTGAAGGAGAAGGAACATCTCCCTTTAGAACGGTTCTTTCACCTTTATTTTTCCATGCATGGGGTATAGCCGAAATAAGAGCTTTAGTGTAAGGATGAAGAGGGTTGTTTATTATATCGGCCGTATCCGCATGTTCTACAATCTGCCCCAGATACATTACCGCTATTCTGTCAGCAATATGGCTTACGGCGCTCAAATCGTGCGAAATAAACAAATAAGATAAGCCGTATTCATTCTTAAGGTTTATAAGTAAATTAATAACCTGCGCCTGAATAGATACATCTAAAGCGCTTACTGCTTCATCGCATATAACCAATTTTGGCTTCATTGCAATAGCACGCGCAATACTTATTCTCTGCCTTTGTCCGCCTGAAAATTCGTGTGGATAACGGTGCAGTGAATTGCTATCCATAGCTACATCATTTAGCAATTGGAGCGCTTTCTCTTTTTTTTGCCGATTATGAATCATTCTGTGTTCAATCAGTCCTTCAGTCAGGATATCTATTACGGTCATTCTGGGATTCAAAGATGAAAAAGGGTCCTGGAATATTATTTGTATTTGCTGTCTAAGAAAACGCATATTTTTTTCGTTTGTGCTTAGAATATCGTTCTCTTCAAATAATATGGAACCTGATTTTGCCGGATCCAGTTTTACAATTGTTCTGGCAAGAGTAGTTTTGCCGCAACCGGATTCGCCGACCAGCCCCAATGTTTCACCCTGATTAATTTTAAGGCTTACTCCGTCTATAGCACGTATATATCCGACTGTGCGGGATAGAACCCCACGGCGTATTGTAAACCAAGTCCTAAGGTCGCTAATATTAAGGATTGGTAAATCAGCTTTTAAATTCACCATTTTTTTGTCTGTTTTTTGCCAGGAAACATCTTGCCTGCCTATCATTAATTTTTTCAAGTTCGGGGTGCTCCTTGCGGCATTTATCAAAAGTATACTTGCACCTGTCATGGAATCTGCATCCTTTAGGATAATTAAAAGGCGAAGGAACTTGTCCCGGAATCGATTCTAATTTTCCTTTTGTCGCGGAGATTGAAGGAATCGAATTCATCAGAGCTTTTGTATACGGATGCAATGGTTTATCGAAAATTCTTTTAACTGTCCCGACTTCAACTATTTCTCCTGCATACATTACGGCAACTCTGTCGCACATTTCCCGGATAATACCCATATTATGTGTTATGAGCAGCAGAGATGTATCTTTCTTTTTCATTTCGCGCATAAGGTCGAATATTTGCGCCTGTATTGTAACGTCAAGCGCTGTAGTGGGTTCGTCGGCAATGATAATTTTCGGGTCAAGCATGAGAGCCATAGCAATCATAATTCTCTGGCACATTCCTCCCGACAACTGAAAGGGATAAGCATACATATTTTTCTTCGGGTCGCTGATTCCGGTTTTATAAAGCCATTGTTCTCCTGTTTCCCATGCCTCTTTGTACCTAATATCACTGTGAAATTGAAGCGTTTCGACTAACTGCTTTCCTACGCAATGAAGAGGCGATAAGGCAGTCATAGGTTCCTGAAAAATCATACTTATGGATTTCCCCCTTATTTTTCTAAGTTCTTCTATCGAAACAGATAACAAGTCCTTATTATCGAAAATTATCCGGCCTGAATCTATGCTGCCCGGTGGTGATGCTATCAATCGTAAAGTGCTCATTGCTGTTACCGATTTTCCGCAGCCGGATTCGCCAACCAATCCCAATACTTCTCCTTTATTAATTGCAAGCGATAATCCGTCAACTGCGCGCACGGTTCCTTCGTCGGTTTTAAAAGAAATCGACAAGTTACGAATATCTAATAAATTTTCCATATTTACCCCGCCCCCAAAAAAGCCCCGTTCTTTAGAGCGGAGATGGAGGGTTTGTATTATTAAGTTTTCCCCAAAGCCCCGTGCTTTAGCACGGGGAGCGGGGTTTATTCCATCCTGCTGTAAGGGCGCGGGTCAAAAGCGTCCCTCACGCCTTCTCCTATAAAAATCCCCAAAAGCATAACCACAAAAAGAGCAAGTGAAGGATAAAGTATAAGCCACCACGCCCAACGGAACTGTTGCGCCTGGTGTAAAAGTTCGCCCCAGCTGGGAGTAGGCGGGGGCAGCCCGAATCCCAAAAAGTCCAATGCCGCCAATGCGCCTATTGCACCCACAAGATAAAAAGGGAAAAATGTGATGATGGGCGTAAGGGCGTTTGGAAGAATATGTCTAATTATAATTTTGAAAGGGGATATTCCTATACATTTTGCGGCATCAACAAACGGTTGTTTTCGAAGGCGAAGGAATTCGCCGCGCATATAATACGAGATTCCTATCCAGTTGAAAATACCGTAACAGAAAAGCAATAGGGCAAAACTTCTGCCGTAAATAGAGCCCAATAATATCATTACATATAAAAACGGAAGAGCGCTCCATATTTCTATTAAACGCTGTCCGGTAATATCCAATTTGCCTCCGAAATATCCCTGGATTGCGCCAACAAAAATGCCTATGAACATTGATACTGCAACCAGCAGAAACCCAAACGTCATAGAAATGCGCAGACCGTAAATGATGCGCGCCAAAACATCGCGTCCGTTGCTGTCGATACCGAGCCAATGCCCGCGGATAGGAGAATGCGGCCAGGTTATATCATTTTTTTCTATGCGGATTTTATATACTCCGTTTAATATAGTTGTTGTAAAAGGTTCTATGTATTCACTGAAACGTTTGTTTGCCAAATCGGTCAGATGGCTGTGTTTGTCAATGTTTATTGCTTCCCATAATTTTGGTATCCTTCCCGTTGTTTTCATTTCCCTGTTAAAAACTACAGTTTCGGCCTTTAAAATTTCCCCGAGTGGTTCCCTAAAACTTATGCGTATTGTATCGGGTAGGCTATCCCGTCTTGAGAATTCCGATAGCGAAATTTCCGCTTTAATTTGCGGTTTTATCTTGCTTGTCAGAACAGCCGATAAAGACACCGAATTTTTATTAAGAAACCTGTCTTTTATAGCGCTTGTTAATTTGGGGTTAACGTCCCAATAGTCGCTTAGTGTCAGTCCTTTTACTAAGTCGTCTTCAATGTTAAAAAAGAAACCGCAAGTTCTTGAGCGGGCTATGCTGAAATCCGGACGTATATTTACATTACCAACTCTCGGAATAGGTGTAAAAGTCAGTGTGACTCTCTCTTCAGAGCGTAATGATTCGGGGTCAATATTTTCATAGGGGCCATAGGGTATAAGCGGGAATACCATAAAGTTTTGCGGATTAGCCGCAAATATAGAATTTTGATTGACTTGCTTATAATTAGGTCGCGTTTGTTTACCGTTTCGAAGGAAAGTATCCTCCGGGTAATATTTAAAGATAGGGAAATACGACTTATCGTTATATCTTATGTATAACGGTTTATCATTGCAGATTAATTCCGAAGCCAAACTCAATATGTAAAGTATGATGAGCAATAATAATGCCCAATATGCTCTTTTTTTCTCCTTGAACCTGCGAATCCGTTTTTGTGTTATGGTATTCACCCCGCACCTTCTTTGTTATTCATCCCGCGCCTTTTCAAAGATGCGGGATTCATTTGTTTTAATCCTCTACGTCTCTTAATATCTGAACATTCCACACCCTTAACATATTGAATTTTAGAAGGTGCGGGGTTCACCCCGCACCTTCTCCTATATTTAAACTATTTTTAATCCTGTTTTTCAATTGACTATATGCTTTACCAAAATATTTAAGGCTTTTCTCTCGTTTCTTAGCATCTTCTAACGAAAGGAAACTTTCGTAATATATTAACTTCCAAGGTTTATGTTTACTTGTATATCCAACAACTCCGCTATTATGTTCTTTTAACCTTTTTTTAATATTTTTTGTATATCCTATATAGAGGGAACCATTCTTTTTACTTTTCAAAAGGTAAACGTAATACATTTTTAAATCCCGCATCTTTTAAAATACGCATTATGAATATAAAGGTGTGGGGTCATTTGTTAAAAGTTATTCTCGGGTCTATTAAGACATAACAGAAATCCGAAAGAATATTGCCTAAAAGTGTAAGTATTGAAGTGAGGGCTAAAATAGCCATGAATACCGCATAATCCCGTCCCATTATGGCTTCTAAACTTAATCGTCCCATCCCCGGTATCTCAAAAATTTGTTCTATTATCACGGAGCCCGCAAACATAACCATAAGAATGCCGCCGAAACCTGTCGCAATAGGTATTAAAGAATTCCTCAAGGCATGAGCCCATATTGCCCTTTTGGAACTGCCTCCTTTTGCAAGCACGGTGCGGATATAGTCCTTTCCTATCTGTTCCAAAAGAGAATTTTTCATTAGTAAAGTCAAAACCGCAAAATTACCGATTACATAACACAGTACGGGCAGAAACATATGCATAAAAATGTCTTTTACCTTTACGGGAAAAGAAAGCAATGCAAAATTATATGAATGAAACCCGGTAACGGGGAATATATCCCACAGACCTTCCACTGTTCCGCATAAAAGCATTTTTAAAATCATACCGAATGCAAACCCAGGGATAGCGTATCCGATAAATATAATTACACTTGAAGCAAAGTCGAATTTACTTCCGTGTCGTAATGCTTTGGCAATTCCCAGAGGAATACATATCAGATAACTAAGTAAAAACCCGGTGATCCCGAAGATTAAAGATACGGGCAACCTTTCACGTATAAGCTGCCAGGCAGTTTTGTTGGGAAACTTGTATGATTCCATCCTCAGGCCGATACGATCATTGATAAGCCATTTAAAATACCGTTTGTAAAAAGGCTTATCAAAACCGAAATGGATTTCCAGTTGTTTACGGTATTCGGATGTTATAGATGTTGTTGAAGAAGCGCCTTTTCCCGCTTCACCTTCTGCAGCAGCCCTCATCTGCATTATTTTCTGTTCAACGGGTCCGCCGGGAACAAATTGGATAAGAGCGAAACATATAATAGTTATTCCTATAAAAGTAGGAACTATTAATAGAAGCCGCCTTATAAAATATTCCGTTCTTTCCATGGAGCTCTATCCCTTATTTTATGCGACATCCGCCAAAGTTTTCTTGCCCGCCTAATCTTTAGTGGCGGGAGTGGCGGATAAAAATTATTCCTCCCCCCATTGTTTTGCTGCGCAAAACAGGATATGGGGGCTCAATTATTTCCATCATTTTTTCTTGATTGTTCTAATCTCGTAAATTCCGCGTCAAAATAAACCGAAGATTTTTCCCCTGGCAGATACCTGCCGTTTTCCATGGCATCAGTCAAATCTTCAGCCGAATCCTCGTCATACCACCAATAGCTGTAAGCAGACCTTTCATCGCCGTATCTGGATAATATTGTTGGCGGAGTGCCGAATTTATTCCAGTAAAGCAAACGTATATAATTTATTCTCCATAGTAAAACATACGGACACTGGCTGGTAATAATAGCATCAATCTCACAGCAGATGGCATTTCTCTCATTCACATTAAAAATCGTTTTTTGTTTTTCTATAAGAGCATCAACCTGAGGGTCTTTGAATCCCGTAATATTATTTCCCGAATTCCTGTCTGCTTCTTTGGAAGCCCACATTCCTTCAGGGTCTTTAAATATAAGCGAGCCCCATGCCGCCCAAGTCATGTCAAAATTGAATTCGTCCATATCCTTTACCCATGTTGCCCAATCTTTCTTGTCTATTGTTAGCTCAATCCCCATGTCTTTTAGGTCTTCGGCATAGATGTTAACAAATTTTTCTGTGGAAGCATCGCGCGTAAGAAATTTAAAGGAAAAACGTTTTCCGTCTTTCTCAAGTAATCCTGTCTGGGGATTTACCTGCCAACCCGCCTCTTTAAGTAATGCCCTCGCTTTTTCCTTATTAAAATCAAAAAATACATTCTTACAGGGGTTTTCTTTGGAATAAAGGTCTTCGAAATATGAACGATGCATACTGTACTGGTTATACATAAGCGTGCGGTTCATCTTTTCTCTGTCAAGCATATAAGCCATCGCTTTTCTTACCTGTATATCATCAAACGGCGGGCGTCTCATATTCATAGCAAAACCCTGAAAAGACGCAGGTTGATAGTTATATATTTTTTGTTTGATAATCCAATTCTTATCGAATTTTTCGCCCTTTGTCTCGTTTATCCAAAGGCGTGATGTAGAAACAGGATAGATATCTATTAACCCTTTCTTGAACGCTTCAAATGCATTTTCCCTCTCTTCGAAGAATTTAAAAATGATAGTTTGAAAATTATCGGTATTCCGGAAAAGTTTTGCTGAAGCTAACCACCAGTTATTTCTGCGCTGGATCTTGATAAAAAGCCCTTCTTTGATTTCACCGAGTTTATACGGACCGGATACTACAGGAAATTCAAAATTGAGTTTATTAAAATCCTGTTTTTCGAAAATATGCTTAGGCAATATATTAAACCCGCCCAATGCCAGCAGATTTTTCCAGTGCACTTCTTTTGCCTGAAATTGGATTGTTTGTTCGTCTATTACTTCGGGCGGGAAAAAATTCTCCAGTATTACTTTATGAGTTCCGGTTAAATTTTTTGGATCCATTACAGCTTGAAATGTCCACGCAACATCGTATGCGGTAATCGGTTTGCTGTCGCTCCATTTTGCGCGTTCATCAAGCCAGAAGGTAAATGTTTTTTTATCGTCCGATATGCTCCACTTTTTAGCGAGCATCGGCTCGTATTCAGCCGTAATTGAATTCTTACCAAGAAGAGAGTCATACATAGCTGCAAACACTTGGGATGCAAAACTGCTATTCTCAATATAGTAATTTAAACTCTTTGGATACTGGCCTACATAAGTGGATATTTCCCCGCCGACTTTTGCATCGGGACTTACTAAGGGATTGGGTTGGTCTTTCCATGTATCTTTAGGGAAGAAGTCGTCGGCAGAAGAATGGGCTATAGCTAAGAATAAAGTTACAAAAATTGTGAGGACTATACTTTTTATTTGCATCTAAGTAGTGTTATTCGGTTAGGGTTACGATGCCCGTTTCGTCAATCGGTTACGTTAATCGTTTTTATTTTCCTGATGTAACCTTTTACCGTAACCGATACGGGCTTCTTTACCTTTGCCGTTACCATTTTGTTTCGTGCTCCGAATTTAGATATTAGAATTTTACTATGATAAGATATTATAAACAAATGCTACGAAAAATATTTATCCTGATATTCTTTATCCTTTTCTCTTTCACCTACTGCTTCGCGGGAACCAATGAGGACAGGCGTTTCAAGGTGGGGTTGATGGTGGCGCAAAAAGTGGAAGAAAAATATCCCGTTTCCAAAGACGAAGAAGACTTTTTACGCGTTAATCGCATAGGTCTACGCATCATAAGCCAGATTAAAGACCTGAAATACCCATACAGTTTCTGTGTTGAAGAAATGGAAGACGCAAATGCTTTTGCCCTGCCCGGCGGATTTGTATATGTGACAAAGGGACTTCTTGATTTGGGATTGGAAGATTCGGAACTTGCTTTTATTCTTGGGCACGAAATCGCTCATAACGAATGCGACCATATATTTAAAATAAAAAATAAGATGGACTTACTCTCTGTGCTTATGGTGGGTATTGAAATCTTTGCGCTTACCCATACATCCCCTTCCAAAGACGCAAGAGAGATTCAGGCGGAATCCGCTGCGCGCTCCCTGGCATATTCGCTTTCGGGCGCAATGATAGCAAGTGGCTATTCGCGCGAGTTCGAGAAAGAAGCGGATTTTTGGGGCAGAGTATATCTTGCAAAAGCGGGTTTTGATTTGGCAGGTTCAAGGACAGCTCTGGAAAAAATAGATATTATGAAAAGGCAGCGTCCCGACCTCTTTTCAAGTCTTCTTATGACACATCCGTATATTTTAGATAGATTAAATCAAGCCGAAGAAACCCCAATAACTTTTTCGAAAGACATATTCATCAAAGAAAAAACCGAACAAGCAGGCAATTTTATCCAGGACTATCTTCTAAAAGAAGCGGAAAATTATGAAACCAAAGACAAAAAAGACGTCTCTTTACTCTTATACAGAAACACATATTTTCTATATCCCGGAGGCACCCAGGCAGATAAGGCTTTATACGAGCTGGTAAAAAACAGGGAAGAATTCGAACGGAAGAAAAATAAACTGTTGGCTGATTGGAATTTTCTGATAAAAAATTACGAAAAGATTTTAAAAGCATACCCTGATTCATCTTTGCAGGAAGATGTTGAGAACAGGCTAAGCACATTAAAACAAGAAAGAGACGAAGTTTACAAATGGTATGAGGAACATATCCGCTCAAAAGACAGCGGACAGGCTGGAACCGACATGTCACTGGATTATTACATAAACTTCATAGAATTTTATCCCGAAAGCCCCTTAGTCCCAAAGGCACGGTATTTTCTCGCTAAAGAATATATCTCTGCTAAAGATTACGATAATGGCTTAAACGAACTTGTAACTCTGGCGAAAGATTCTAAAGACGAGGGATGGAACGAGAAAGCAAAAGAAGAAATTATCCCCATAATAAATAAATCAACCGATATAGTTCTCTTGGGTAGATTACTTAATATAGATTTTCCCGTAGCAGTAAAAGACAAAATAAACACACGACTTAAAGAAACCATACCTCAAGTAAAAGAGTTTAACCCGTTAGAAGTCTGCACTAAAGATGCGGCAGTTGCCTCTGACGACTTACTTCTAACGGGTCTAGGAAAACTGGACAAATTTGAAAAAGAATTCCCTGATAGCCAACACAAAGTTCTTATTGACCAAAGAAAAGGTAAATTAGCCAAAGAATTATATATTGAAGCAAGAGCGCAAAGTTTATCAGGCAACTGGTATAAAACAGTCACAATCTACCGCCAAATCCTCAAATACGCCCCCGATTCTCGAAGCGCTGAACAAATACGACAGGAGTTCAACAGACTAGAGCAGATTAGAAAGATGGAAGTGGGTTGATAAACCCACTCCGACTTCGCGTCGGGGGTTAATAGTGGGGGACAGATTAGAGAAGACGAGGGAAAAAACATAATATGTACTAATATTTAGGCAGTTCCGACAGGATTTATTGAATTATTATCAATGTTTCCAAGTCGTTCCTCTATAGTTTTTTTATCTTTCAACAATGCTTCATGTTGAGCACGGTTATTCCAAAGAAAAAACAGTTCAAGCATAGGTTTAAAATCTTCTGATGGGTTAAAAGTTAGCTCTAAAAAAGGTAAAAATTTTTTCACAGTGCTACGGAATGTTTTACCAATAACAGAATATGCGATCTTTTCATCTGCAAGTCCAGATGTAAAAAACATTGAGAAACTCTCCATAGCATTAAGAACATAAACAATTTCAGGTAAAATTGAAATTACCTTTGGCTTATCGTCAGGAGCTATGTGAAATTTCACTTCAAAACTTTCTGCTTTAATCGTAACTTTTGATTTTTCAAACATAGCAATACTCTTCTTTTCAATTTGTTCATCCAAAGCATCCACGAGTGGTATTATTTTTTCATTATAGAACCTACATTGCTCTGCTGCTAGTCGATATGCATCTCTTTTGGAAGAAATTATTGCATTTCTTTTAGTAATTATTAACTGGTATAGTCCTATAGAAGCCGCTATGGCTATAATGGGACCACTCGCAAAATATAATATCTCGAGAATATCTTTTATTTTTTCCATAATTTTCTCCTTTCAAAAATTATCTGCCTCCTCAGCAAATATGTCAAATTATATTATTCCTGATTCTGTGTAACACTTTATAGAGTATTTCTTCTTCATTTGCCTTCTTCTTGAAAAATTTTAACTGTGAAGCTTTTGGTAGTTGCTTGTAAGCTTGAGACTTAATTATTTTGATTATACTTAATAAATCAATTAATGATGTAGTCATTAACGAAATTCCCACTATTATTGTAAGGTAAGGATTTCCCACTAAAAACAGAAAGAGACTGAAAGCTACAAAGAGCAAAAAGGTTGAATAGAACCTGCGTAGAATGGCATTTACTATAACTATTACCAAAAACGCAACGTATACCCAAAATATTGAATTCATAGAAAGTGAAGTTGTAGAAAGAAATACTGTTTCCGGAACAATCTCATCCCACCTCTACCAGATTTACTCCCCCCTCTGATTTATTTATAAACATCTTTACGGTGGCGTATGCGTAAAATAGTAACTTCCTTAGCAATAAGTGCGTAAACTACTCTGTAGTCGCCTACTCGGTATTTTCTTAATCCCGTAAACTCTGCTTTTAATACGGGATATTTATCGGCGTTTTGGGAAAGTTCTTTTTCAATCTTATCCACCACTCTTTTAGCTTCAGATTTTGAAAGTTTTTTGAGGTCGCGATAGACAGATTTTTTGTAGACGACATTAAATGCCAAGGGTTTTCCTCATATCTTTACTTGATATTACAACATCGGTTCTATCGTGTAATCTATCCAAAGCAATCTGCAGGTCAACATAATCTTCCATGTAAGTTTCAAGCGCTTTTTGGATGTGGAATGCTTTTGACCTTTCGGTCTCGCGCGCAACGTCTTCTAACTGTTTTGCTAAATCAGCAGGTAATCTAATTGATACTGTTGTACTCATATTCACTCTCCTGTATTAATTTGTATACATTGTAATACAGAGTAATTTATTTGTCAATACCAACGAATATATCAACCCTCAAACAATTTCTTCACCGTATCTTTTTGCAGAATAACAATTGTGAATACTCCAAGTATTGTCCCGAATGGCACGAACATACATTCGATTGCTGCAATTACCATACAAAAAATATATTTTCTGTGCCGCACAAGAAATCTGCCCGCAAAAATCATACAGAGAGCCATTGCCCATCCGGATAGAATAAATATACTGCCCATTAAAATAAAGAACCATCCTACAAATACAGGTGGTTGATTATTTGCATTTGTCCCGAATGTTTCAGGTCGAAACACCATTATTAGTCCCATCACGAGGTGTATTAGTGGAAAACACGCAAAAAGCCACGTAATTCCTCCTACTATGTAATGGAATATTGAAAGCAACTGTAAATGATTTTTCTCTTCATCCATTTCTATCTCCCTTCTTCAACTAAAATTATATTGTCACTTGCACACTAAAACTTTGGTATGGGAATACATATCTCATAAATTTGATTTCTTTGATTTATAGTTACTTTTTCAGTTGTTCTTCCAAAGTCTGCCTGAGTTTGAAGATTTCTATTTTACGGACGCTTTGAGCCTCGCGAGGTGAAATTCTACTTGACATGGTTAATCTTTGGGCCTCTACTAAGGAAATATGTTCTATGGTTTCGTTTGCTATATTGCCGGCTTGTATCATTGTCTGTATAAAGACAGTGAACTCTCGCCAGTAGATTTTATTATTCTCTAAAGCATAGATAAGTTCCAGCAGGAGCTGTGCTGATCCTTTCTCAAGTGCAATTTCCTTGTAAGGCGCTAATTCTTTGACCAGTTTGGTGAGAGTTTTGGATGATTTTCGGCAGTGGTGTTTAGTAAGAGCCCATGTAATAAAAATGCTTCCCAAAATCGACAGAACAACTGTAAGCACCATGTTATTCATGAGTTAACCTCCAGCGTTCAACTATATTAATTTATTGGATTATTATCTTCTTCGTCAAATAATATGTCAAATATTCTTTGTCGAATAACCAAGATACCTGCCCGCAAAGATTGGCAGGCGGCAAGAAACAATAACCAAACAAATTTCAATCTCCAAATTCCAATCACTTTCTTATCGCTGCTACACTAAGAAGCCCTGTGGGTTCTTCCGGGTTATTTTTGTCGTATCTGATAATTTGGGTAATCATCGGGGCAAAACCGGATTCTTCTAGTTCGGATAGAAGAGCTTTCCAATGCGAGATATATCGTGTAGGAATATATTTTTTGCCTTGTATTGTTCTTATGCCCTGGAATGTGCCATATTTTTTCGCTTCGACATAAATTATATTGCCCAATATTCTCTGATTTGTATATACCTTTGCAAAAATTTTGTGGCTGATAGGGGAGCACATGCTCATTACGATGAAAATACCGCCCGGATTTAAAATTCGCCGAATTTTGCGCAGGACTGTTTTTCTATCTTTTTTATCGGTAATACAATGCAAGAAATGTCCGTCTATGCAAAGGTCATATTTACCCAAAGGTTTTATGTCCATTGAACAGAAATCGTCCTTTATATATTTTATTTTAAACCCTTTTGATTGGGCTTTTGCCATTTGTATTGCGGTTTTGCTGATGTCTATACCCGTGACCTTAAAACCCTTCTTGGTTAGCCATCTGCTTATTGTTCCAGTACCGCAGCCCAATTCGATTGCCTGTCCTTTTTGCAGAGCCCATCCCAGCATGAAAATATCCTCTATAAAATGTTTATCCGGAGGAAAGATTGACCAAGGATAGTTTCTTTGTTCCCAGGATTTAATTCCGCGGGACTTCATCTTCTTATATTCGTTATCATGTGCTTCGTAAGATTTCCGCATCGGTGATATATATCTATTGGAGTTGTTGCGGTTTATTTTGTTTCAGTGCGGGCCATTCTGCAAATGCGATGTATAAGACTAAGATAAAATTTGCGACAGGAATGAGCATAAGTAAAGATAATGGCCCCGGAAAACCTGCTTTTTCACAAATCTTCCAGTAGGCAACCACCATCAATATTGTAACGAAAAGAGCAAATATCCCTGCAACCATAAAAGTGCCAATTGCTGCTCCTGCTGCTAATGCTTCGTTTTCCATATCTCCTCCTTTTTTTTATTTATTAATATGTAAAATCCCGGCGCCGTCGAAACCGTTGAATTTTGTCGAAGAAGCGGTGCTGTATGCGCCTATATTTTTTGTATAAAGATAGTCGCCGATTTCCAGATTGCCCGGCAAATGTTCGGAGACGGATACTTTATCGAAACTGTCGCAGGTTGGCCCTACGACTGCGCAGACCTCGTTTTTACCGCGTTTGAATGCTTGAAAATTCGGGATCCAATGGTCATAAACTATACCTGAAAATGTATGATATACGCCGTCGTTTATATGATAGAAGATTTTACCGTCTCTTCTCGCTTTTCCTATTATCTCCGAAACTAGTATTGCGGCTGTTGCTACCATAAATCTACCGGGCTCGGCTATGAGTTCTATATCTTTTGGAAATAATCTTTTACATTCGCTGTGGATTATGTTTGCCAATTTTTCGAATTTTGGAACTTGCTTATCATAAGGCACAGGGAATCCGCCGCCTATATCTACTATTCTCAAACCATAACCTTTTTTCCTTGAATCGTTGAAGATATCGGATATTATATGCAGCGCCGAGCTGTAATTATCAAAGTTCGTGCATTGGCTTCCTACGTGGAAACTCAAACCTTCTACATTTAAGCCCAAATCAAATGCCTGTTGTATCAAATCAGCCGCTTCACTCGGCTCTGCGCCGAATTTCGAACCCATTTCCACCTGCGAGCCGTTATCAGGAACTTTCAAACGTAACACTAACCCTGCTGTCGGACAATGCTGTTTTATTTTTTTAATCTCGTCGCTGTTATCGTATGTTACAAGAGGTCTATATTTTTTTATCTTTTTTAAAGTCGGAATGTCTTTTATGGTATTGGAGAAAATTATTTTGTCCCAGATAAAGAAATCTTTTTCTTTTTTTCTGAAACTTTTGAGCTGTTCGTAAATTTGTATGAACTCGTTGTAGGAAGCAACATCGAAACTGGAACCTTCATTAAATAACGTTCTGATTATTTCCTGATTGGAGTTTGCTTTTACCGCGTAATATACCTGCACATCGGGCAGGTTTTTACTGAAGATTCGGAAGTTTTCCCTTATTTTGTCGTGGTCTATTATGAATAGGGGAGTCCCGTGTTTTTTCGCTAGTTTAAGTAGTTTCTCTTTCATGGGTTATGTTTTTCTCTTTTTCCAGAAATGCTTTTATTCCGGGGATGTTATGACCAGACTCAATGTACATTAATTCATTTAGATACTTTCCAATTCCATCTGCTCCCAGAAATAGCGATGCTCCTGTAATGTTCATAGTATGGAGCTTTGCAAGGAATTGTATTTTAAGTTCTTTCGGAATAACAACTTTCCAGAGCCGTCTACCTGGTTCTTCAAATTTACTCAACACATTTCCTATTGCGTACGCATGGTCTTCTAAGACATTATGACAAAATGTAAATAATCCCTGCTGATTAATCATCCTATCTGTAAGTAGATCTCTAGCATAAACGTCTATTATAGGGTTCACATTTGGATCTCGTGCTATTTTTTCATAATCTTCTTTTGGAGGATTGGCAGACTTACCATAAAGTTGTGCCGTCTTCTCAATAAGATCCCCGACTAAAAAAAACCAAATTGCTCCATCTGTGTCGAATTCTCCTGAGACAGCGTAATATAGGGCAACATAAGGTGATGTAGTCCAATCCAGCATTCTTGTAGGTGCCCCATAATGTTGCATTAATGTCCACCAATCCAATTCTGTATCTTCTTTTCTAATCAAAGATGTTTTGTGAAAGAGGTGTGCCCGTTTTTTAAAATTTCCAAGTGCTTTAAATTCTAAGTCGACTATATCCTTGAACTTAAGTTTATCAGGTTCTATAAGGGATCTTAGTAGGGTTGGTTTAAGAGTCCATGCCGATTTAGCTTGTCCTCTAAATATCTGAGTAATATCATATATATTCAAATGGACTTTATTTTCAATCATTCCTATGAATGTATTTAGCTTTTCAAAATTATTGGCTCTTACTTCATTCCAAGGTGTTTGTATGTTAGTCATTATTACCCTTTATTCTTATGTTTTTTGCTTACCTACTCACAGTTTTTTTATAAGAGTTTTTAACTGTTCCACTTCCTTATTATTTTCAAGATATGATTCTATTAACTTTTTGCGAAGTTCTTCGCCCCTGTCATACAATCTTTTTTGTTTTTTCACGTTTGTAGATTGTATTGTATAAGCTACCAATATCGGGAATGCCAATGTCACGTCAAGATATGCAGTTACGGTTTCTTCCAATTGTTTCGGGTCGATTTTCCCCCAGCTTGCGGCTTCGCTCGGGGGCGCGCCTGATAGACCGCCCGTGTCGGGCCTTGCGTCTGTTATGTTAATGTCATAATCTTGCCCCAGTTCAGGTATCATCAATACTTCCTGGATTTGCGGTTCGGTTTGGAGCATAAAGTTTTTTGGGCTTCCGCCGCCGATTAAGATAACACCTGTTTTGCCTTTTTCGTATCTTTTAGCGTTTAATACAATAGCCGTAGAATCATTTACATCAATACTCGGGTTTATTTTTAACTTGAATTTATTTTTTAAGTCTTTCGCTTCACTCAGAAGTTCCAGCCCTGCAACATTCATTCCTATTGTCGAATCACCCGGCGAAGACGTGAAAACAGGAATTGCGTTTCTGTAAGCGGCGGCTAAAATA
>CAZNJA010000026.1:13309-17889 GCA_964573245.1 uncultured bacterium | reverse complement strand
ACAGGGTCAGTATAATCGCCGCTATCATATCCATCGGCTCCCGTAATATCTGTGGTTGCAATTCCCCAATTTCCGCCGTTACTGGGAGCAACGATATTCAAAACATGGCTTAATGTTTCATCATACTGGCTATAATCGGAACGATAGTCATAATCCGTGCTTGCGCCAACCGCAATACATTCAGGATAACGGGCGGGGTATGCGACGTCATAATCGATAAACAACGGAACACCCGAATATTGAAACTGTGGGACATCATCAATATAAAAAGTAAAGAAATCAAATCCATACTCGGATGATAACCATATATAGAAAGATAGGTCCCCGGCTCCAACCAGTTTCGTAGTCTGTAAATAGGTTGTCTGGCTATGAGTAATAGCGCCTGCCTGTGCGGATTGGGATGTTTCCTCTCCGTCCCATCCCGTAAGCGCACGTGTCGTGGATATTGCCCAAACACCATCCCCTCCAGTTGTCCAACCTACGGGAGGGAAGGTTCCCCCTTCAAACGACTCCAACTCGCCTCCGGGAACATTATCCCGTCAAGCCAAACAGAATCCTCACCGTAAGAATCTGCCGCATCTTTGCTATACTCCCATTTGAATGTGTAAGTATTGGCCAAAATTCCGGTAACCCATAATTGATAAAAACCCGAAGCATAATTACCCGAAGCAAAAAAAACAGGTTTTCCTTGTGTATTTACGGCATATTGAATCGCGGAATGAATGATAGAATCGTCTCCTCCGCCTCCCCAACTATTACTAAGAACATCAGCCATATCAGCCGCATAACGTATTGCATTACCTATAGCAGTAGAACTAGCAAATATCCCGATGTCAGAACATATTTTTACGGGCAGGATTTCACAATCATACGCAATTCCTGCTATTCCCGCAGTATTATCACCTTCGCCTGCCGCGACACCGGCACAGCAAGTTCCGTGTCCCTGAGTAGCTCCGGAATTTGGGTCGTTATCATTACCATAAAAATCCCAACCATTTACATCATCTATATATCCGTTGCCGTCATCATCTACACCGCCAACTCCACCGCTCTCTGCAAGGTTGATATATATATTATCATTGAGGTCGGGATGTGTAATCTCAACACCTGTATCAATAATTGCGATAACTATACCAGAACTACCTGTAGATATATCCCACGCCTCAGGAGCATCAACATCGGCATCAGCAGTAGCTCCGCTTTGTCCTGTGTTGTGAAGATGCCATTGGCTACTGTATAGGGTATCATCGGGGGTATAAAATAAATCCAGTTGAAATAAAAAATCCGGGCTTGCCCACAACACGCGGGAATCCTGCAAATATCCTTCACAGATACTCAATATCTCTTCTGCATCGGCATCTTGCAAATCAAGGATAATCTCGTCCGAAGCGCCGTGCATACAACCCACAACTTTAGCATTATATGTTTGATGTAAATCTTTTACTTGTTCGGGGAATACATTCGGAGCCAATTTCACAACAATACGGGGTGTTACTACCATTTCCCTGCCTGTTTCCTCGTTAATAAAAACCGGGGCAACCCGTCGAATCAGTTCGGACCGGCGCAAATTGTTCAATACACTCGTAAGCCCTTCAGTAGTCATTCGTTTTTCTGTTTTAAGTATCTTTGCAGATTCGCCTGATTGCTCTTCTTTTAGCGGCGGTTCTGTGTCTAAAAGGCCATTTAAGGCATCTATATTCAACGCTTGCTTTTCTTCCTTTTGCCATACGGCAACTTTCCATAATGAACGGAAAAGACGAATCTTTCGCCCACCGGCGCGGTAAAAATCTCCGCCGTCGACTGCATCGCCATTTCTAAGAAAAGCTAAACCCGCAGCATTATAAATCTCTGCCTTATAAATTGTTTCGGGGTTTTCATTGTTTGATGTTTTGTCTGGTTTTGCTGTCTCGTTTGAAATCGGTTTTCCAAATTCAGTTTTAATCTTATTATCCGCACCAAACATCGGCATAACAGTAATTGTGAATATATATATGACAGAAAAAATCAAAACGAGAAATCTAACTCTTATTTTCTTATCGTTTTGCATTAGCTCCCCTTCGTTGCTTTATTATATCACTCCATAAACAAAGTTTTGGACTTCATATTTATTTAAAACTACTTGGGTCTGTAATTTCGCCTTTTATAGCCGAAACTGCGGCTGTTAAGGGCGAAGCGAGGTAAATATAAGACAGAGGATTGCCCATTCTGCCTTTAAAGTTTCTGTTCGCCGTTGATAAGCAAACTTCACCGTCAGCCAAGATTCCCTGATGTATCCCCACACACGGCCCGCATCCCGGCGGAAGAATAATGCCGCCTGCTTCTACTATTATATCCCACAGTCCTTCTTTCAGGCCTTGCGCGTAAATTTTCTTGGAGGCAGGACCTACAACAAGCCGCACATTCCTGGAACATTTTTTGTCTCTAAGTATTTTACAAATAGCCCTAAAATCTTCTAATCTTCCGTTTGTGCATGTACCGATAAAAACCTGGTCTATTTTAGTACCTTTAAGTTCTTTTACATCTTTTACATTATCCACGCTGTGAGGAACAGCTATTTTGGGAGAGAGTTGCCCTGCATCTATAGATATAACTCTCTCATAATAAGCGTCTTTGTCGGGGTTTATTTCTACATATTGTTTTTCTCTTCCCATGCTGGCAAGATATTCTTTCGTAATTTTATCCGATGAGATAAGGCCGACTTTTGCGCCCGCTTCAACCGCCATGTTGCATATTGTAAGCCGTTGGCTCATATCAAGATTGGAGATTGTTTCTCCCGAAAATTCCAACGCTTTATAAATGGCGCCTTCGCTTGAAAGAATTCCGATAATATCAAGAATTAAATCTTTTGCGGTAACACCTTTGGGGAATTTGCCTTTGACATCAACTTTAATAGTAGCTGGAACCTTGAACCACATTTTGCCCAAAGCCATTCCGACAGCAATATCAGTCGAACCCATACCTGTTGCAAAAGCGCATAAAGCGCCATGAGTACACGTATGCGAATCCGCGCCGATTACTATATCTCCGGGCGTAACATAAGATTCGGGCAATATCTGATGGCAAATCCCGTCTCCTACCCGGGTAACGATTGTCCCGTGTTCTTTGGCAAACTCTCTCATTCCTTTATGGCTTGCGGCTAATTCCTTCCTTGGCGCGGGAGCTGAATGGTCTAAGAAAAAAATAGTATTTTTCGGTTTTGCGACTTTATTCAAGCCCAAATTTTCCCATGACTGGATTGCAAGTGGGGCAGTGCCGTCCTGCGCCATAACCCAATCCAGCGGTGCAATCACTACATCTTCGGCTTTCACTGCCCTGCCGCATTTTTTAGATAAAATTTTTTCTGTTAGTGTCTGACCCATTTCAACCCTCCAACAAAGTAGCAAGTAACAAGTAGATAGTAAATGCCTTATTGCTAATTTCTACTTGCTAGTTCCATATGGTAGTATTATTGTGAATTTGGTTCCTTTTCCTTCCTCTGATTCTACTGAAATTGTCCCCTTGTGTTCGTCAATTATCTTTTTCGTTACTGCCAAACCAAGTCCTGTCCCTTTTTTCTTTGACGAATAGAAAAGGTTAAAAACATCATTGAGTTTATCTTCGGGAATACCCGCGCCATTATCTTTAATTTCTATTTTAACCTGTTTATTCTTTTTATCGTTTAGCGTATTTACCGTTATTTTACCATTCTCACCTTCGATAGCATCCATAGCATTGGATATAAGATTAAGAACACTATTATAGATACCATCGCTGTCAATCACTATTTCCCCAATGTTTTCATCAAAACTTTTTTCGATGTTTATAAACTTTTCTTTCAATCTTGGCTCCACCAAAGATACCACATCTGCCACAACTTTATTGAGTTTACATAAACTAAAAGAAAGTTTTTTCTCTTTGGAATAACTCAACATATTCATAACAAGCGTGGAAATTTTTTCTTGGCTTTTTTTCAGGAAAGACCAACCTTGCTCTATCAGTTCACTATCTTCCTTTTGTAATCCGGTCTCAAGAAGATACCCCGCTCCCTCAAATCCCGCCAAAACGTTTTTTATATAATGCGACAGTTCCGCCATTGTTTGTCCGATAGCCGCCATTCTCGCTGACCTCAAACTCTCTTCATATAATCTGGCGTTCTCAACACACAAAGCGGCTTGTTCAGCCAATATTTCCATAATACGTACATCTTCATTAGAGAAATGAGTCGCACCTTTTTTATTAAGAACTTCAATAACTCCCACGAGATTATTTTTTCTTATCATTGGAACGGCAAGAAGCGAATGCGTTTTGAAACCGGACGTTTTATCCGCGCTGTCATTCCACAGTTTTGTCTTCCTGACATCGCTTACATTCATAGACTTTTTATTTCTTACAACAGCACCGGCAACACCTTCACTTGCTTTCAACCTGATTTCTTTAACCTCTTTCCCCTTTTTACCCAGCGCAACTTCAAAATACAATTCATCCTTTTCTCTATCGTATAGAAGAAGCGAACTCGCCTGTGCACCCACAACTTTCTTGCTTTCCTTAATGATAAGTTTGAGTAAACGTTCTAAGTCGCTTATTGAATCAATGAATTTGGA
>CAZNJA010000026.1:0-13209 GCA_964573245.1 uncultured bacterium | reverse complement strand
TATTTTAAGTTAGTTTTATACAGGGTGTCAATTAAGTGAAACTATTATCGGGGAAATAGTGAAGTCTCTTGCTGTGTATCTGAAGAGAATGTAATTGTTTCAATCCTTGCTTTAATGGAATCTACCATCTCAAACTTTTCCTCTAACGTTAGAGTTCAGCTGCGCCCGCCGACCGCGAAGCGGGTGGTGGGCGTCGGTTGCAACGACTTGTTAGTCACCCACAGATGCCTTTTTTTTCGCCCAGAATTTCTTTGCCATATTGGTATAAGCATCTTCCATAATGTCAGGGGTAGGGAGGCCGCCGGTAGAAAGGAAAAACTTCATAAGTCTAAGGACGTAACGATACTCGACTTCAGCAAAGTCCTTTTCTTCACCAACCAAGGTGCCAGCCTTCTGAAATTGATTCGCGTTGGCATCGAGGCCAACATACAAGGTGTCCTCTCTCTGCTGCCTCAAGAGGTTGACTCGACGATGAAATTCATCTTTGGCCTTATAGCCCTTCCAATGAAATTCATACTCTAAGATCCTGAGCTTTTCACGGTGGTCGCTGAAAGCAAACCAGAACCAATCCCATTGTTTCTCATCGTCTTCCGAATAACAAATTGCCTGTGTAATGATATGGGCTTTAGCGAGTTCTTCGCAGGCGAGGCGAAATAGATTAATTGCGCTCAAATAGCGCTGGCCATTTAACAACACCTCTCCATCTTGAACCAAGCGATAAGCGTTCTCGACCGCAAGACAATGCCCTTTAGCGAGCTCTTTAATCGGAACAAATTTCTTGTAAGTCATAATCTCCTGTGCCTAACACAAAATCAGCTGCCTTTTGGAGCGGCGAAGTCGCGGAAAAAGTCAGGTGGAGCGCCTTGTTAGCCAATTTCATAATTTAATACAAGTATGATTTATATCCTTAAAGCAGTCATCACAAACATAAACAAATTCTTTTTTTACGTGGTTCTCTAAGCTAATTAAAAGTTTTAACAACATAATCATGAGTTCATAAAAGAAAACGTTAAAATCTTTTAATTGTTTATTAACCTTACTAATATCTTGAAAGAAAAGTTTATGAATAATGTCATTTCTCTTTTTTGAAAACTTTTTTAAATCTCGAATTAGAATTTTATCTTTTGTGTAAGTATTAAGAATCATTATCAAATAACCTAGGGGTTGATTTTCAATGTCCTTTTTGCTGCAAAGGTTTCGTGGATTGAATCCAACCTTCGCTCTGTAAGAAGCTCCCTCAACAATTTTTTCAAAGAGGAAAATAGATTCCTTCACCAAATATTCAATCAATATGCCCATATATAAAATAGATTCAATCCTTTGCCTTTTACTCCAAAGACGCTCAATTTTACGATTAAAATACCGGTACTTTCTCATAAGTATTTTGGAGCTTGGAGAACGGGATTGTTTCGAATTTTTTCGGGCAGGGGATGATTTTTTAGCTACCAATTTTTTTTCTCATTTTAAGGGCTAACACACATCATTGAACAGTCACTCTTACTTTGTTTATAATAACAGATAACTCTATTCTGTCAATTTTGCGAAGTCCCCTCTTCTTGATTTCGGAGAAATCAGAGGAGGGAGACCTGACCCTTAATTTCTTTACTTAATTTCTCTTTTATTTACACGTTTTAACTCATTTTTGAGAGGGTAATAATATTTTAGCCAAATTTATAGTTCCAAATACAACCACTATTGGAATAAGAAATATTAAGATAGTAGCATACAATGATTGGGGGCTTGTAAATAAACTCGTTAATGCACCAATAAAAGCTCCACTCGCTAAACTAACAGTATTCAACCCTATTGGAGATTCTTGCTTATATCTTACTTCTCCAATAAAATCACCAGTACTAGGATTATCAGCCATCCAAATCATAGTTTCCTTTTCACCATAGCTAAAACTAAAAGGAGGACTTGGCATATTTGTAGAAAAACCATTTTTTATTATTTTACATTTTTGAGGAATTATAACTCGATATTCAAACTTCCTTGTCTCACTATGGATTCTATAGCTCCATGAATATTTCCACAAGCTACTGAAAACCCCCTTGCTTAATATGGTTGTATAATTTTCAATAAAATATCCAAACTTTATCGTTCTTTTATTACCCTTGTTAATTGGATTAAAGAAGATTTTTAATAGTGCAAAATCAGGATTATTAATTTCAACAGTTCCATCCTTTTTATAATAACTTAATTCATATTCGAGCAATTCACCTGATGCATCACGAATAGATAATCCATGGACTTTATTTTGCTTTGGCACAGGCAATGGAATTCTCCATTCATATTCTGTTAAACTATCAATATTAGATTCAAGACAAATCTCAACTGTTCTTTGAATATCACCAGATTTAGTTAAATGATTATGGAAAAGCAAATGAATAATACGCCATTTATCCGGTTTTTTGTCAGGAAAGACTTCTCGAAATTTAGAACTTACGTCTGACCAAGATATTTCTTTAGCCATTTATGATCTTCTCCTGTTAATTTATTTGTATCGTAATTATCAAAATTATAATCCCCTAGAATGATTTAAAGGTATAACTCTAAAAGTTCGTTTTGTATGATGTGAGTTACATTCATGTTTTAGTGCATGTGAAATATTTCCGCTCTTAGAGTCTAAGATAATACTCCTATGTAAAACTACAATATGTGAACTTACTAACCAGCCATTATGATCAGGATCTTTAAGAATTTCTTCGCCAATTGGGGAATAATATGACAATAAAAATAAATCGTCCAACGCTATTAATTCGTTAATATAGAATTTAATTTTTCTTATATCGACGGGACAATAAGCAAGTTTCATGTTAAATTTACGTAAAGCTTCTGACCATGATATTGAGTCTTGAGTATTAATTAATTTCTGAAAATATTCTGGAGTTTCACCAGTAATTATTGCCAACGATGTTGAAACGCAATAAGTTCCTTTTTGTTTTAATGGCTTTAAATTATAATCCCTAAAAAAGTATTCAGTATTATTGGGCCAGATTTTACTAATTTTATTATATCCCATTAAATTTACTCTCCTATTTAACCATTTAGGTCTAACGCCACGCATCACCGGCAGAAAAAAGCAAAGCGAGGAACGAGCGGCGCTTTTTACCGTCCGAGTGCATTTGCCTTGTTAGCCATTAATTTAAATTTCTTTACGTATTTCATCTACCCAGCCCAACACCCCATCATAGTCCTTTCCATCCACTCTTGACTCTGCCAAGATGAACTCCTTACAACCTTTGGTAAAGGTTGATGTTGTGACCAGTATGCCTTTATTTACCTCTCTGGAATCATGGGCCACTGTTCCCAGTAGTGATCGCATTGTGTCTAATTGAATCTTATTGCCTTCTGCATATTTCTTGCACTCAAAGTAAAACGTTAGTGGAATGCCTTGTACGCTATGACTTGCGATAACATCTTTACCACCATCACCCGATCTCGGTGTAAGGATTACGTTATTGAAACCAAGTTCACTCAATAACTTTGCGATAAATTCTTCAAACTGACGAGGAGTAATATTCCTTACTTCAGATGGACTTCTTAAGATTTTTGATAGTAGCCGAAGAGGCAAACGATCAACAATTATTAAAGATGATTTTTCATCTTCAGCTATTTCTAGTTCTTCTAGATTTATCGCATCTATGACGTTTGGATCTGGATCATCAAGAGTCAATATTCTTCTTGATTCAAGAGCCGAAATATGCGCCGCGATAGAATTAGAAAATAGCTCCCTATCAACTCGGTATTGTTCGATAAGGGTATTCAAACCTGAACGATCTATCAATTCTAGTTGCGATTTATACGACGCAGCAGCCTCTAAAGCTGCACTAGTAAATTTGGAGTTAGTTATTAGATAGCTCTTGTCAATGTTAAGCTGAGAAGCTTTAGCAGCTAGTGAATGAATTTGCGCGGCTTCAACAGCTTTTTGAAATTGTTTTGTCTCAATTGCAAAAGAATTTATTTTGTCAAATTGATCTTTGTACTTTCCTATAAAGTCTAAACTTTCGGTTGCATTCTTGCTTATCTCTATCAATTGGTTGTTACGAGTGATTGCCTCCGCAACAACACTCTCGAATAAAGACGGCTTTATCGAATCCAGAATGGAATTGTTTTTCTGGATTCTCTCTATCAGTTTAGAAATATCATTCCGAGAAGTAGTCATTGTTTCCTTTATTGGCTAACATACATCATTGAACAGTCGCTTTTACTAGTATCTAGAATCTGGTATCTAGTATCCAGCATCATTTCTTACCCTTCTCCAAATAATACTTACTCGGGCCATCTTCAGGTGCAAGTTTCAACACTTCCTCAAATTCTTTTTCAGCTTCGGAAAAATTTTTAGCCCTATATAAACTAAGTCCCGTTTCGAAATGCTTGACGATTTCCTCGGTTTCTGCCGTTTTTTCTTCCATTCTGCAAATCGGTTCATAAATCTTTACACCTTGCGTTCTTCCCCTTACCGTAACTTCGTCAATCTCTCTGCAAAGGATTTGTTCTTTTATTTCCCGATAAGTAAATTCGCTTAGCAATATATTGTTTTTATATATTCGGGTCAATTCTTCTATGCGCTGCGTGAGATTTACGTTATCTCCCATTATCGTATAGTCAAGCCGTGTCTTAGAACCCATGTTCCCCACGGATACTTCGCCCGTATTTATGCCGATTCCTATATCTATTGAGGGTTTGTTTTGCTCCTTTAATTTTTTCCGCAATTTCTTTAGGGCGCTTATCATATCCAACGCGGAAAGGACAACTCTTAAATGATGGTCTTCCTGCAGAAGCGGCGCCCCGTAAAAAGCCAAAACCGCATCCCCTATATATTTGTCCAGCGTCCCTTCATATTTAAATACTATATCGCTCATAGGCGTAAGATAATTATTCATAAATTCTACAAGTTCTTCGGGAGAAAGCTTCTCCGAGATAGTCGTAAAACCCTTTACATCCGAATAAAGTATAGAAACAGTTTTTCTTTCTCCGCCCAGCTTCAATTTTTCCGGATTCTTTATAAGTTCATCGACAATTTGAGGAGGAACATATGTCTGGAAAGCTCCCCGTATTTCGCGCGCCTTTCGTTCTGTAGTCAATGCTCTGTATAAAGTTTCAGTTGTGTAAACAAGGGCAATACTTGAAATAGGATAAACCATATTAAGCCACAACCGCATATTTTTTAACAGAAGGAAGGCTGCTAAACTATAACCGACAAGCAATAAAATAGCTGTGTAAGCGCCATAACTTGCATGAGCAAATTTCGGGATAGCAAGTACAAGTATTCCACCCAATAAGATTATGGTTAAAATGTTGGCAAGATTTACTTCATCAGAATAATATACAAATTCATCTTTTAGGATTGTGTTGGGATGAACATTACTTATAAGTGTACGCGAATAAGACATGAACCAATTATTAAGTATCGTATATATGGTTTGAGCATGTATTTTTATACCCGCAACCACAGTATCAGTCGGTGTAGCCCATGTATCCCTCATAAGACCGGGGTCTGTTATGCCGATAAGGACGATTTTATCTTTGAATTTCGCCGGGCTATCAACTGTGCCATCCATAACATCGACGAATGAATAGGTAGGGAAAGAATCAAGTGAAGCACTCTGGTCAAGAAGCATCGCTCCGCTTGTATCAATGGGAATATTTTTTTCTCCCAAAGTAAGAGCTGATATGCCTTCCGATGAAACTTCAAGTTGTATATTCTCATCAAAATAATTTTTCAATATCTGTAAAGGAAACGAACCATACCAATCCTTTTCATATTCATATTTCATCGGCAGTGTTACTTTTCTTAATACTCCGTCTGAATCCGGAAATATGTTCAGGAATCCGTAATTTTTACAAGCACGCGATATACTCTCTATACTTGTTTCTATCCCATAACCCCTTCTGACCAGAAACTCTTCATTATCTTTAACTTTGGACCTTACCAAAGGAATCATACCTTTCAAAATTATTTTTTCTGCCTTTTGTTTTTCCGCCTCAGTAAGGTGTTTTACCTGTTCGTCGCCCTCTGTAAAAAAATAATACCCAAGCACTACATTGCCCGCTCTCTTAATGGAATCTGCCAGTAGTTTATCGCTATCGAATTGTTTCTGATATTCTTCTATAAGACCTGCAGAGACTCTTTCTTCTAAATCCGTCTTATCAAGGACTTCCAATAATGGATTATTTTCTTTCTCGGAAAAAAGAACATCGATGCCGATAACTTTCGCACCCCACCTGCTCAAGTTATCTATAACTTTTGCGTATGTGTCTCTGGGCCACGGGAATTGTCCGATTTTATCTTCGGATTTGTTGTCTATGGTAACAATAACGATATTTTGTGAGGGAACTGTTTTCTGAAAAGTCCTAAATCTTAAATCAAGTGTTTTAAGTTCAAGTTGGGCGATGAAATCTATCGGGATAAAATAAAGGAAAATGATTACTGCAATGGTAAAAAAGCCGATGGTATATGAATTGATTAAACGGAGTCTTTTCAATTTACCCCCACACCAATTGTTATAGTTTTGATATTTATCAGTATACTAAATCTTCATCCTACTATTCAATTGTGTGAGGGGAAATACTTAAAGAAATTGGTGTAGGGGTTAATCTTCTATAGTCAGTTTACGCGCACCAGTCCCTTATTCGGAACGGTACGGGGTTTCGTCTAAGACTCCACATCCTTTAACTAGAGGATATAAAGTGGACCTGACCAAAACTTTCAAGAAATTATGTTTTGCTATGAAATCCGCAACTTTGGGAGAATATCTGTAATATGTGGAAACGAAAAGTTGTCCGATCGGATTGGACAATAAATATTTATCCCTGAAATTTCTTAAAATGTCGACTTCTCCTGCCATCGGCGAACCGAAACTCGCCGTGGCGATAAAACACCCGCTTCCGCCGCCGCTGCCTCCATCTGAAGATTCACTCACTTCATCACCGTTACTATCAGGTGGAGCAGGAGGGCTTTCTTCTGAGCTTCCAAATCCTGTAAGAAGAGATTCCAATAAAACTATATTTTCTTTTTCCAATTGTGATTCAGCCGGAATAACAACAAGATAAACCCAATCTGCGGTAAGGTTTTTGACCCAGTATCCTTCACCCGACACCATAGTAGCGGCAGCACTATATCCTCCATTACTATATCTCCAGAGTGTTTTATAAGTTAGGATGTTTTCAGAAGAAGTTACATAGTAATAAGCATAAGGCGGTTTCAACTGTAATACATAAACATAATCCCAGTCAATATCAAAATCAAACGGATTTCCGATCTGGTTCCAACCCGGATAAAGAGGAATACAGAAAGGAAAGGTAGTATCTTCCGGAACGCCATATATATCAATATTTTTTGCATCTTTGGAAATAAGCCAGTATCCTTTTCCGGGAATAACTTCCTGGCCGTAGAAAGGATATTCTCTATATATCGCCGAAAGAGAATTCCATCTAAATAACCGCCATACAGTTTTATCATAATTTCCCAAATCATCCTGAAGATTTACTACAGGGTCTGAATTGCTTGGTGTTACGGGAGAAGAAACCATAACATATTGCGAAGCAGGAACTTCTCTGGAATATTCATACGATTCGGGTTGCTCCCCAACAAGAGGAGCACCTACATACGCAGCAAGAAACTCGTCCCATGAAGTATCGGCAGCAAAAAGAAGAGTTGCAGCATTATAATCAGCATCTACGGTTCCCTGCCAATCCGCAAAATATATAGATAAACCGTTACCCCCATCAGCAAAAGAGCTGTGATTAGCAACTATACAACTGTCAAGCGCAACTATAACACTAAAAGCAGCTGTTCTAATTGCTTCATTTCTTGCATGCAACACAACACCCTCCATGAACCCTCTTAAATCTCTGTAATAAGAATAACTGTAATATCCTGCCTGTTGTTTTGCCTCGTATATTACATCCCAATCAGTATTTTGTGTAATTACTGTATCAGCAAAATTACTAACAGCAGCCGAAAGAACGTTTACACCACCGGGGGGAGCTTCAGCCCTTTCCACAGCGTACGCGCTAAGATTTACTGCTGAAAGAGTTTGGTCGCCATAAATAGAACCGACATAATATTCTCCGTATCTGTTTACTATCGTCTCGGCTAAATTATAAACATCCATAATCGGAGAATCAGTCAAATCCGAAAGTATTGTATTATAAGGCCATCCGGCAAGCGGCTCGCTTTTCTCGGAAGCCACCATTACAGAATTACCATATGCAACATAACCCTTTATCTCATGTGCAACTTCAAGCATACCCATAAGGCACGCATCAAAACCTACGAGATTAATATCTATTCCATACCCTGCTGCTCCATATACATATAAATAATTCAAAGCCTCTCCTACCTCGTTTGTATAGAGCACATCTTCATCCGTATCATCCGAACATACTGCTTTCAAAAGACCTTCTTCACTCTCAAGTTTACTCTCAAGAATTCCTATTTCTCTAATTATATTATCTCTTTCACTCAAGGAAAGTTCGCTGCTTTTTGCCGCTAACAAACTTCTTAGTTCCTCAATTCTGCTTCTCCAGCCATCGCCATGGTTTGAGAATATAAGAGCAATGTTAGGAGCACCATAATTGGAAACAGCCCACTCAACAAAATTAACTAAAGTTTGAGTATCTCCCATATCTACTTCTCCGATACTTTCCCCCCAGGACGTGTGTGGCTCACTGTTTTTAACTACAAGACCTCGACGTGCATCAGTCCAATTACCATATCCGCTATATCCGCCATCAATTCTATCCAACTGAACTACTAAATTAACCGTATCGCTGGAGCCCACTTCAGCCATCTCCAGAAAATCGCCAATAAGGTCATCTTCCAAATCATTATCGCCAGCCATATACACCATAAAAAGCCATTCGGACTCTCCTGTCTGATATATAAAACTCCCGCCGGCAAACGACTGATTTCCGTATTCATCTACCACTACTACGTCATAGGAGTATTCTGCCCCGGAAGTCAGTGCTGGACCGTCATAATTTACCGATGTATCGACCAACCCATAAACATTCCATATACGGGTACTCTCTGCATCATTAAGTTCAACCGCGTAGGTGTGGGAGTAGCCTAGTTCAACTCCCGTCCATGAAAAAACCACCAGCGGACCGGTTACAGTCTCTATTGGTGAAAGATCAGTAGCAGATACCTCAACAAACCTTTCTACCGTATCAGTCTCAATTGTTGTACCAAGAGAGTCGACGATAGTAAATGTATACTCAAGCGGTGGTGTTGGTGGAGAACCTCCAAAATCTAAACTTTTGCTATTCCACCAAGAATTCCAATTGTTTTCGTTAACGTCATAGTCAAGACTCAAAACCTCAATCCCAGGGCCTGCGATCTCTACGGAAATGGCATCATGACTCGGGTCTTCAACTTTGAATTGAACCATATATTGGGTTCCAGTATTCCAGTTTTGAGACCAGGCCTCTGATTCGTATTCAGCAGCCAAGATACTTGCAGAGAAAAGAATTGATAAAAACAGAAAAAACACTATTAAAAATAAATTTATTTTTTTATACATGCTTATCCTCTAATTTAGAGCTTACTATACCATAACCCCTTTTCACCTGTCGACTACTTACGACTCTTTAGATAGTCCCCCCGGATTCTCCATCACCATTAGGCGGCGGCGGCGGTTCCGGTAAATCCCCCGGTTTTGTTTCTATGGGCTGGTCAATTATATTGGTTTGCCCGCCCGGTGGAGTAATCGGGCCAAGATTTCTCAATGCATTTCCTCCGGTATTTCCTGTGCCGCCTCCCCTATCATCTCCCCCATTAATGAGTCCTAAACTTTGCAGCAAATCCAATAGTTCATCAAAACTTATAGGTATCGGGTCGCCCGGCGGCGCGCCGTCTTCAACCGATATAATAAAGCCGCTTGTCAAAAGCATTTCGCCTCCGATTTCGGGCGAAATACTTGTTATGGTCACGACACCGCTTAAACCGATTAGTTGCGTCATCTGTTCGGATGTTACATGAACGATAAAACTTGTTCCTTTGACGCCCGCTACTGCCGTAGGCGTACGGACTTCAAAAGACGAATCTTTAGAAAAAAGTTTTCCCACATCAAACCTTGCTTTCCCGGCAATAACACTTAATTTGCCTTCGCGATGGTTTTGTGCAGGAGAACAAAAAAGTTTTTCTATCTTTATAGTCGTTTCGGGACCTACGGACACATTCGTTTCGTCAACGAAGAAAATATTCACTTTGGAATTTTCGCCTGTTTTAATCGTATCTTTTTCGTAAATATCGCTTTTCCCGCTTAATGTTCTCCACGCTCCGCTTTCATTAAGTCGTGCCTCTACTATGCCTTCCAAGGAAATAACTTTGCCGACCGCTTCCTGGGCATATAAAGAAACGGAGGCGCTTGCGATTAGTAAAACACCTGCAAAAACTATTTTTAACAGATTTTTATTCATTTTTTCTCTCTCTATTATACTTTTTTAATCTATGTAATCATTAACTCAGAAGTTACAACTTAAAAATAGCGAGGTAATATTTCTTCTATATTCGTAAAAATCTATGTTGGAACGGTTATTTATGTATTTATAATTTAGAGCCACACTCCAATTTTCGTCCAATTTGTATATAAATTCAAGCCATCCGCTTGTATTTGTATCTTTTCTTGTCTTATCAAAAGATGAATCTTCATTGTAAAAATTACTGTTTGACTGCTCGCCGCCGATTTCCATATTCATTTTAGGAATCGGGGTTGGCGAATATATGCTTAACGAAATTTTGGAACGTGAACAATCCCAGTCATCGCCTTCTGCATCGTTGCCTTTATATTCCGCACCAATTTTTACATAACCCTTATCTTCTATGATAGAAAAAAACTGATTCAAACCGATTGCACTAACATTAGCGCTCCTGTCATATTCGTCTTCTTCAAAAGAAACAAGATAATTGAGTTTTTCATATTGGAAATATACTTGCGTTATATGCGGCGATGCTACGGAAATATTCAAAGAAGGAGTAAGAGTATGCTTTTCCAAATACTCATCGTTGTCAACAAAATAATAGTTATAATCGTATTGAATAGAGGGTTGGAAAGGACGCAAGTTCGAAGCAAAATACAGCGTTCCAGTATGCCCCTGAATGTTATACTCGGTCAAATCCTGATGCAGGGATTGATAAAAAGCGTAAGAAACGCCGAATTCACCGGGCTCTACAAATGTTCTATGTGTAAGTTTTAAATTGATAACAGCTCTTTCATCCTCTTTGTCAGATATATCCGCAGCAGCATCCTCATCAACAGGTTGTAAAGTAATATTGTCATCATATTCTATGCCAAGACCTGCATTGAAATTTAAGGGTTTAGTTTGTTTTTGTATTTCTTGTAAGAATTCATTGGCAGAACTGCTAAGTTGGGAATCAGGCGATAGACGAATTACTTCTTGAAAGAAATATTTTGCTTTGTTATATAAACCTTGCTGAAAAAGAGCAACACCTTCCCAATAATAAGAAAAAGAGCTAAGGGTGGAGTCAAACTCCCGTATTTTACTGAATGGAAGAGTACTTTTGTAATATTTCTTAAGTTCGTAATATGATGCTCCTTGATAATAATAGACCATGGCATCTTCCGGCGAATATTTTTCCGCTTGCGACAAGGATTCTAACGCGTTGGCGTATTGTTCTAATTGATAATAAGCAACGCCAAGTTGAAAATGCGTTTTTGTTAATTCGGGATTCAATGTTAAGGCTTTTTGATAGCAAGAAACGGCTTCATTGGAATCTTCCATTTGAGAATAAGTCATTCCTAAATAGTAACAAGCGTCAGCATTTATGGGGTCCAAATCCAGCACCTTTTGAAATTTTCCCAAAGCATCATCGTAATCGCCGACTTTCAGCGAAAGAATTCCTGATTTTAATCCTTTATCGGCTGATTCAGAATCGAATACGGTCGAGAAAACAGACACCGAACAGAGGGAAAATACCAAAAAAATTAATGCAAAACTCAAAAAACTCTTTTTCATATTTGTTTAAATTTAGTATCTCTCTACTTTCTATTCGCTACTTCTTTTAATACTATGGCGGTGTAACCGTCATAATCTGCTTTGCTATTTTAGGATAAGAGGCAATAAATTTCAACTCGTCTTCAACTAGAGGTTTTTGAGTATGCACATTTGCGTATCTGACAAGTTCCAATATTTGCGTTGCTTCTTTATCATCTTTGAATGCTATTTCCAATTTGCCGTAAACATTCCAGAAGCCCTTTATACCGCTATATTCGCCGACCGTTATTTTTCTTCCGGTCTCGATAATCTCCGGCTCTCCCCTGCCCAATTCTTCATAGTGATAAAGTTCATAGTTTTTGGAATCTTTCAATGCGCCATCAACATGAATGCCAGATTCGTGCGCGAAAGCATTATCCCCCACTCCCGGCTGATTGATGGGAATCGGAACTCCAAAAGCATAGGATACATATCTGGAAATTTTCCATGCCATTTTTAAATCTATATTGTCGTCCATCGCGTATTTATCATGCAACCCACTGGCTTTTTTCACAGCCAAAATAACGGAAATTAAATCTGCGTTGCCCGCTCGTTCGCCCATTCCGTTGACAGTCGTGTTTATATAAGCATCTACCCCGCTGTCAATGGCCGCTTTTGCTCCACCTATGGAAGTTGCAACAGCCATTCCCAAATCGTTATGGCAATGAAGTTCTATGGGTATTTTAACTTTTTTGAGTATTTTCGATATTCTTTCATAGATTGTGAAAGGGTCGTCATATCCCAAAGTATCGCAGTATCTGAACCTGTCCGCTCCGGCTTCCTTAGCAGCGATTATAAAATCCACAAGAAAATCCATATCAGACCTGGAAGCGTCTTCTGCATTTACACCTATTGCCTTAATGCCTTCTTTTTTAGCAAACTGTGTGGCATCGGTTATCATTCTGATTATGTCGTCTTTAGAATATTTGCCTCCAAACTTACTGTCAAGCATCTGGTTGGAAGTAGATACAGATATATTCATATCCTTAACGTTGGTAAGTTTCAGCGATTTTTCTATATCTTTAATTACAGGTCTGGACCATCCTGAAAGGATAAGCGATTTGAAAGCGCCCATTTTTTTAAGTTCAAGATTGGCATTGATATAGCTTATTTCGTGATTCGTAAATGGAAACCCCATTTCGCTCTGATAAACGCCCATCTTATCAAGATACATATTTATCATTGTTTTTTGCAGTTTCGCCAGTC
>CAZNJA010000025.1:0-18226 GCA_964573245.1 uncultured bacterium | reverse complement strand
GACGATTTCCGTCGCCGTCGTATTCGTAACTCGTCCCTCCTCCATCGTCCGTCGTTCCTATCAGTCTGTTATTGTAGTCCCATTCGTAGAGTGTTGTATCAGAACCATCTGTCTTGAATATCAAATTGCCGTTGTCATCATAGGTGTACATAATTGTTGTATCGATGTCTATCACTTTGAAAGTCAGTTGGTTGTTGTCGTTGTAGGTGTATTCTGTGGTGACGGAGTTTTTTGTTTTGGTTAATCTGTTTCCTACGTCGTCATAGGTGTAGCTTATTGAATATGCATTACTGCCTGTTCGCACTTCGCTTATCAACTGATAGGTGTCGTCATATGTGTAACTAACTTCTGAATCGTCGAATTCTGTTACTGATAACCGATTGCCGACATCGTCATAGGTATAATCGAAGGAAGATAGGACTGTATCTGCAGAATCCCGGTTCACGAGTGAAGTCAGCCAGTTCCTATACGAATCGTAGGTATATTCTGTATATGCGCTGTTGGGATATTCGACAACTGTCTGGTTGCCTAAAGAATCATATTCGTAGGTTGTTGCGCCTTCTGAAGTTGTTACTGTCTCAAGCTGGTTATTGTCGTTGTAGGTATAGATTGTGGTATCTTCGCAGTCGACCATTTCAATACGGTTGCCGTTTGCATCGTAGTCGTATGTTATCGTATTGTCGTCCGGGTTTGTAACTGATGTTAACCTATTCAGGTAGTCGTATGTATAGCTGGTTAGTCTTGTGTCTTCGTTAACATTTTCCTCCATCTGTGTCCTGTTGCCTACTTCGTCGTAGGTATAGGCAACGGAAGAAAGGGTGGTGTCGGTAACAATTGCATCTGCAAGTTGTTCGATTTCTTGGGGGGTCAAAGCCCGATTGTAGGTAGCGACTTCGTCTATTTTGCCGCTGAAAGAGAAGCCGTACATCTCGGGGTCGGAGCCAATTATCAGTACATCGTCCTGATAGTTCATGCCTATAGTATTGCCGCTTGAGACGGAATCGACAAAATCACCGTTTTTATACGCATATAATGTCCCGTTGCTGTGGACAAGGGCAATGTGGACCCATTCGTCAATATCGTATGGGATTCCGATTGTATCCGTGCCCCCGTCATTGTTGTATACCCATATTCTGTCGAGGCTTTCGATTTCTTGCCTGAAGATGCCGATATTTTCGGTGAGGTCGCTGATTATTAGTTGTTTTGCCTCACCATATTGATAGTAAAAACTTATCGGTTTAATCCAAGCGGTGATTGTTTTCTCTGCCGTAGAAAATAACGATGATACGGGTAAAGTAGTGTAAATATAATCAGTGACATACGGATATGGATTATTGAAAAATAATCCCGCGGCGAATTTTCCTTCTGTCCAGGACGCGCTGTAAATAGTGCCGTCATTATTGTTTGCAGAGGAATCATAAACGGTTGGGCCGGAACCCTCATCCATATGAAAGAGCGTAGTAGTGCCCTGAAGCATCGCGGGATATTCCCACTGTAAAACTTTTGTTTCAATTAAGCGGTTATTTTCATCGTAGGTATAGGAAGTATTGTTTCCATTGCCGTCTGTTTTCGCTATCAAGTTGCCGTTAGAGTCGTATAAGTAGGATTCGCTGTCGTCTAACGGGTAGGTTATAGAACTTAGGCGGTTTACGGTATCATAAGTATAAGTTGTAGTGTTATTTTCCGCATCTGTTAAAGAAATGAGATTGCCTGCTTCGTCATATTCGTATGTCGTGACATTTTCTTCCGCGTCTTCGACTTGAGTAAGGCGGGCCATGTCATCGTATTCGTAATAGGTGGTATTGCTATTTTCATCCGTTACGGACTGAAGGTTACAGCAATCATATGAATACTGGCGGTAGGTTGTATCGGGATGGGTTATTTTTGTTATTCTGTCCGAATCGTCATATTCGTAGTAAGTGGTTCCATTTGCATTTGTCATGGATATTTTTCTATCAACAATATCATAAGTAAAAGTAGTTTCATTTGATTCCGGGTCGGTTATGCTTTCCATTCGGCCGTAATCGTCATAGTTGTAATATGTCGTATTGCCGTTGGCGTCCGTCATGGAAGTTTTCAGACACGGGAATGTTGCGTCCGTGTAGTCGTAGGTTATTTGGGAGAGAATACTGTTTTGCGGGTCTTTTTCCGTGATGGAAAGAAGAATATCCGAGTCGCCGTAAACATATTCCGTTATTTTTCCGCGGGGGTCTTCAGTTGAAATTATGTTGTTTCTTCCGTCATAAGTATAAGACCATGTGTTTTCATCAGGGTCGGTTTTTGAAGTTACATTATGTTTGGAATCAAAAGTGTAAAGGGTTACATTTCCCCTTTTATCTTTTATTTCGGTCCGGTTTCGGTAATCATCATAAGTATATGCTATATAATTTCCCGCAGCATCTACTATTTTGTTAGTATCTCCGTAATAAGGCCAGCCCATGCAGTCGTCCGCAGAAAAGGATGTAATTTCGCCTTTCGGGTCAACATGTTTTACATCCAGAAAACTTCCTCCTCCCCAAAATTGATGTTGTTCACTTTCGGGGGTGGTTATCTGCGCCACCCAAATTTCATATCCGCATCCCTCATATTGAATAGAATAGGTTCCGTTCGAAGTGGTAACGGAAGTAACATTTTTGTAATCGTCCGGCTCGTAATCGTCGTATGTGTAGGTGAAAGTATCTCCTGCCATATTCTGAACCTCTTCGAGGTTGCTTTCAATATCGTAGGTAAAAGACGCTTCTCTTTCCAACGGGTCGGTTATAAGCGTTATTCTTCCCGAATCGTCGGCGTCTATCTCGGTCACCCTTCCTATTGCATCGATTATGTAAGCAAGATTATCGTCTATGTCATACTGATAGGTTAATGTGTTGCCGTTTTGGTCTTCTACGGCAAGAATTTTCCCGCCGTTTGCGTGCGAATCATAGTGAAATTTTTTATGGCTTTTTACGAATTCCAATGTAAATGTGTTATCGGGGTTTTTGCTCAGTTTATTGCTTATCCCTACGGGCGGATGATATTCGCCTCCGGAGTAGATAAAGGTATCATCATATCCCGTGCTTCTGGTAACTGTTACCGAATCGTCGGGATTCTCCCTTATCTTTATTTCTAAATTGGAATGCCAACCGTTGCCGAAAACTCCCGAATGCGCAAGGTCCGAATTGAAAATAAGCCGGACGTCAACATCGGGGCCTAAAGAAGCAGTGTATCCTATGGGACTGTTTTTTACCGTCAATGATAACGAGGATGTTTGAACGCTGATTTTGGGGGAGCCGAACTTATGGACGCAAATTCCGCCGGCGCAGTTGCCGCCGTTTCCGTTGCCGGGGCCTTTTCCGCCTTCGCCGTTACCTGTTTCTGTCCCGTCCGAAATCGTTACTTGCTCTTGGTTGCAGTTAGGACAGTCATCCGAATCATCCTCTTCGCACGGCGGCGGCGGCGGTGTCTCGGGACAGCAAAAGCATGTCCCGAGAAGAACGTTGCTGAGTTCGGTTTCGTTCAGTGAAGCAAATTCTTTATCTTCAGGAGTAGAAAACGTTAAAACCTTATCGTCCCAAATCTTTGCCAATTCTTTCTCGAAATAGGGAACTTCGCCCAAAACGGGGTCGTAAACCGTTATCTTGTCGCCGATATTTTCAATAACTATCATGTGAGAAGGTTTCACTACCGCGGCGATCGGCAAATCAAATTCTCTTATTCTATTAAACGGGCAGCTTACCGCCCTGAGTTCTATGTTTTCTTCTTTTAAAAATCCGAGTATTCCGGAAAGAGGAACAAGCCCGTCTTCCAATGTTAATGACTCGGCAAGTTTTTCTTTATCTATATTTATACCTTTTAGATTCAAATAGTAATTGATAGATTTTGTGGCGCAGTTGGAAACGAGCCGCTTTTCCCCCTGTCTTTTTAAAGCGAAATGGACCCATTTTGCCCATGCAGACGCGTATTTTCTTTGTTGCCAGGTTTTTGCTTCGGACGCGGATTTGCGGAAATATTCCAACGCTTTGCCGAAATTGTTCATACGATAATAATCACAACCTATGCGAGCATTGGCTTCCGCGGAAGTCCATGTATCGGGAAATAATTTCGCCGCTTTTTTATAAGTTTCTATGGATTTCGGAAAGTCATGCTGGGACTTGTGATGTAACCCTAACCAAAGATAAGCGTCTTGGGCTTCCAATGACATAGGGTCTTGTTTTATGAGAGCTTCTGCTTCTTCTACCGCTTCCTGCCAGTTACCTTTCTTTAGCGCTTTTTCAAGGTTGCAACTACATGGATGGGAAGAGCGGTTTTCTCGGGCGTTTGAGTTAAAGAAAATTGAGATTGTGAAAATAAAAAGTGATAAGAAGAATAATACAAGAGAGGTCTTTCTCATATTCCCTCCTTCGGTTTTAGGCTATACTACTCCAAGAGTCAACACCTGTCAAATCTGGTAGATTACATCATATCTACCGGGTCTAAATCGACTGAAAGGGTTTCGTTTTTGTGCGGGATTTTTGCCCAGTAGCCGCGTATATTTTGCATGAGTTTTTCAAGATTTTTTCTATTTTTGCTTTTTATTATTATGCGCCATCTGAACTTGTTCCTGATTTTATCAAGCGGACAGGGACCTGGACCTATCAATTCTATGGTTTTTGTTTGTGTGGATAAATAGGTTGTAATCATATTTGCAAGGATAATGGTATCTTTTCTTACTTTGTTTTCGCTTGTGCCTTTCACGGTTAGGGAAACAAGTTGGCTGAAAGGCGGATAGTTCAGTTCTTTTCTGAAACTTAATTCGTTTTCGTAAAATTTCTCGAAGTCGTAATTTACGGCGCTGTTGATACTGTAATGGTCGGGATAATGTGTCTGGACGATTACTTTACCGCCTTTTTCTCCCCTGCCTGCTCTGCCGGCTACTTGAGTTAATAATTGGAACGTAAATTCACCTGCTCGGAAATTAGGCAGGTTTAATTGGGTGTCTGCCGAAATAATTCCTACCAATGTAACATTGGGAAAATGTAGCCCTTTTGCGAGCATTTGGGTGCCTATAAGTATATCTGTTTTTTGCTCGAGGAAATTATCAAATATTTCTTTGTGAGTTTTACTTTTTGTATTAATAATATCGCTATCCATTCTTTGGATGATGAAATGGGGAGATAATTTTTTGATTTCTCTTTCTACTTTTTGCGTTCCGGTGCCTACAGGATATAGATAGGACCTGTTGCATTTGGGGCATATCGGAGGGATGTCAATCGTATAATTGCAGTGGTGGCATACCAGCATATTTGAAGCAGAATGATAGACCAAAGATGTTTTGCAGTTTTTGCACTTTTCTATATAGCCGCATATAGGACACATCATCACCGATGAAAAGCCGCGTCTGTTAATGAACAAAATTACTTGTTCTCCTTGTTCTATTGTGTTTTTAATCGCGTCTTTTAATCTTTGGGATATAATATTTCTACGGCCCTCGGCTTTTTCTTTATTCATGTCAACAACGATTATTTCAGGAAGGTGTTTATTGTCTATTCTTGAATGAAGTTGTATCAATTTATGTTTGTTTTTCTTTGCATGATAATAAGTTTCTATTGAAGGTGTAGCCGACCCCATAAGCACAACGGCTTTCTGGATTTTGCCCCTTACGAAAGCGGCTTGTATGGCACTGAATTTGAATTTTTCCTGCTGGGTGTATGTTGTTTCATGGCTCTCGTCTATTACGATAATGCCTAATTTTTCAACCGGTGCGAATATGGCTGAACGCACGCCCAAAACTATGTCTGCTTTGCCTGTTTTTATCCTGAGCCATTCGTCGCGTCTTTGTTTAATGGTCAATCCGCTGTGATAGAGCGCTAATCTTTTGCCGAAACGTTCTTTGAAGCTTTTTATCATTTGGGGTGTGAGGGAAATTTCGGGAACTAAAAAAATGGCGCCTCTTTTTTGTTTGAGATATGTCCAAATGCTTTCGAAATAAATTTCTGTTTTGCCGCTTCCGGTTATGCCGTGAATCAAAAATATTTTATGCTCTTGTTTGTCGATAGACATCCGTATTTGAGATACGGCATCTTTTTGTTCTTCACTTAGAGAGTAAGAGGGGCGATTATAAGAAAAATCGAGGTTATTTTCGTCTTCGGTTTCCATTTTCAGCCCTTTTTTATTATTTAGTCCCGGCGGCAGAGCCGCTTTTAATACCTTTATCCACGGCATAAAGTAATACTTTGCCAATTCTTTGGTAAATTCGAACATTTCCTTTGAAAAGATAGCAACATCGTCGGGTATATCAAGTATGGGTTTTGTCGCAAATGCAGGCTTTTTGCGGACTAATTGCAATATAAAGCCCTGACATATTCTTTTGCCCACGCTCGCGCGGCATCTCGCGCCTACTTGCGCTTTGGCTTTGAGTGAAACAGGCACATGATAAGTCAAGGTCTTCTCGAAAGGTAAATCAAGAATTACTTTTACGTATTTCACAATGTTTAGTTTAGCATTTCTGAAAAGAAGTTGTAAGAACTAAGTATTAAGCAAAAAATACTACTTAATTCTTAATCCTTATCACTTATTACTGTTATAATTTGACTGCAAGTCGCGATTATCTTAAAATCGACATTATGAAAAATATACGTGATTTGATAAGACCAAGCATAGCAAATATTCTCCCCTACCCGCCGGGGAAACCTATTGAAGAAGTTAAACGCGAACTGGGCATTGAAGAAGTCATTAAAATGGCTTCAAACGAAAATGCTTTGGGACCATCGCCAAAAGCGATTGAAGCAATAAAAAAAGCAGCCAATACTGTCAACCTTTATCCCGACGGTAACGCATATTATCTAAAGCAAAAATTAGCCAAAAAGTTCGGCGTTAGTACAGAGGAAATATTTTTAGGTAACGGTGCCGACGAGATAATAAGAGTCGTTACCGAAACTTTCCTTAATTCCGGCGAGGAAGTAGTAACCGCCTGGCCTGACTTTGTAATTTATTCTATCGCTACTGATGTAATGGCAGGCACCCTGAAAAAAATTCCCTTAAGAAACTACACGCAGGATTTGGAAGCTATGTTAAATGCGGTTACCGATAAAACGAAATTGCTGTTTTTCGCGAATCCAAACAATCCAACCGGGGCAATGGTTGATAAAACACAGGTGGGAACTTTTATGAAAAAAGTCCCGGGTGATGTCATTGTTGTTTTTGACGAAGCATACTATGAATATGCCGACAAAAATTTTCCCGAGACTTTACAATACATGAAACAGGGGAAGAACATAATAATTTTGAGGACCTTTTCAAAGATATACGGGCTTGCAGGACTACGAGTCGGATATGGGTTCGCAAAAAAAGAAATATTTTTAGAAATGAATAGAATCCGACAACCGTTTAATGTTAACCGGCTTGCGCAAGCAGCTGCTATTGCCGCGCTGGACGATGAGGAACATGTAAGGAAAACGATAGCAATAAACGAGGAAGGGAAAAAATTCTTTTATAAAGAGTTCGATATGATGGGGCTTGAGTATGTGCCTACTGCCGCTAATTTTATTCTTGTCGATGTCAAAAGAAGCGGAAGGGAAATATACGAAAAACTTTTAAAAGAAGGTGTTATTGTAAGGTCCGTTGACAATTATGATTTGCCGAATTTTTTAAGAGTTACGATATGTAAACCAAACGAGAATAAAAAATTTATAGATTCGCTTAAGAAGTGCCTATAAATTTTAAAAAGGAGGAAAAATGCCAATGTTGCCGGAAGAAGTAAGCAAAGCATGGGATAACAGGAAAGGTCCGATAATATTCACCACCGTAGATGAAAACAAGGTCCCAAATGCTATATATGCCGGATGTGTGAGCAAATTCAGCGAAGACACAATAGTCGTTGCTGATAATTTTTTTGATAAAACAAAGAAAAATATACTTGCGGGAAGCAAAGGAACTATTCTTTTTATTAACAGTAAAGGAAAGTCTTTCCAGATTAAAGGAACAATTGAATATCATACGGAAGGCGAGATTTTTGAGAATATGAAAACATGGAATCCAGAAAAACATCCGGGACACGCTGCAGCGGCACTAAAAGTGGAGGAGGCTTATTCAGGTGCCAAAAAGCTTTTGTAGTTGCCAGTTAATATTCATTCAATAATCTCTATATGGTTCTCTTGGACAAATTTTTTATGTAATCATAGAATAGCTTGAAATCTATTCCCTGCCCTACTTCAAATCCAATGCATCTACCCTTGTCGTCTGCTTCGTAAGTGAATGAATCTTTTAATTTAATCTGGTTTTTTATTTTGACTAAAAATACAACCGCAATAATGTTGGTGGTATAGATTATATTCTTTGCTTAATTGTATTGCTCTTTTAAAACCGTCTTTCTTTTTAAAATCCCTCACAAAGAAAGCATCCTTGTCAAGGGATTCTCCTATACTGTTAATCGCCGCGCTTTTCTTGTAAGGGCTTATGGTCAAAGTGGTTGTAAAGTGTTCGATATTCATCTTTTTTGCTTGTTTTAATGTTTCGCTAAGTCTTATTTTAAAGCATATAAGACATCTTTTCCCACCTTCTTTTTCTTGTTCAAAACCCTTAATTTTATCAAACCATCTTTCTTTGTCATATTTCCCTTCTATTAGTGGAATGTTCAATTTAGCGAGCAAAACCTTTGTATCATTTAATCTTTTTATGTATTCTTCTTCCGGATGAATGTTGGGATTGTAGAAAAATCCTGTCACATCCCATCCTTCGCTTTTTAATTGTTCGATAGTGCTTCCAGCGCAAACAGCGCAACAGATATGGAGCAGGATTTTCATTTTAAAATGCCCCTAGAAATTGCGAAACAATTTCAGGGACTGAGTCCCGGAAATCCTCTGGATTTCTCGGGGCAAAATTAACAATTATCAGTTAAAATCTACCTATTTTTCCTTGCAGTAAGAATGTTCTTTGCACTTAATAGCGCACAATTCTTCGCATTCTTTCAATACAGGGTCTATAGAATCAGATTTCAGAAGTTTACTACTTTTAATAAGTTTTAACCAAAATCTTGATTCTTTCATCTCTTTTAAAGAAATTCCTAATTTATGTATAAAATCAGACCTTGATTCTGCACCACATGCCTCTTCATAATTAGAACCAGGAGATGTCCCAGAACGAATAAGTTGTCCTCCTATATGCCTGCCAACTTCTGTTTCTGGTAGAGCCTTAGTTAGTTTAATAATATCCACCGCAAAATTTAATAAACGTTTATCTATCTTATTTCCACTTTCTATATTATCTTTGTTTTTAGACATTTTAACTTGATAGTTTTACATTGATAATTTTTACTTGTCAAAGAATTCATCGGCTTTTTTAGTGATATCTACAAGGGTTCGTTCCAACTTTTTCTTCGCCTCTTCCTCTTTCGTGCTCTCGGATATTACTAAAGGTTCGCCGTAAATTAACACCGCATGCGAGAAGGGTAAAGGTAGTAAAAATGAATCCCATGTCTGCAAAATCTTTTTTCTGGAAGTGTTATAAACGACGGGTATTAGTGGGATACTTGTCTTCCTTGCAATACGGACGATGCCCTCTTTTACTTTATATTTGGGACCTTGCGGACCGTCGGGAACTATTGCTCCATCAGAACCTGCTTTCAAAGATTCAAGCATTGTTGTCAGAGCATTTTTGCTGTAATGTTTTGACGAGCCTCTTACTTGAGAAAAACCGAGTTTACTGATTATTTTCGTGAGTATTTCGCCGTCTCTTGATGGGCTTGTCAAAACGCATATATTTTTTCTTTTCAGAATATAACGGTAATAATAAACTGACAAGAATATTCTATTGTGCCAAAAAGTGAAAATAACGGGCCCTTTTGTTTTTTTGTAATTCTCTTCGCCGATAACGGCAAATTTTGTTGTCCTGCCAATAAAATACATTAAAAACCAAATGATTGATGGCAATATGCGCAACTTAAGCCACTTTGTAAAATTTTTTGTCTTTTTTCTACGAGTATCGAGCATCAAGAATCTAGTATCCTATTTTGGAATTTTATTCAGTTCTTCCAATATTGCCTTTGCGGTTTTCTGTGAAGCACCCGGCTCGCCGAGTTTGATTTTTACTTCGGAGAGTTCTTTTTTTGTTGTTCTTATTCTGTTTTCATTTGCTAATATGTTTAGGCTTTCTTTTGCTATTTGAGGAGCAGTTGCTCCGAATTGTAAGAATTCAGGCACAATTTTTTTCCCCGCCACAATATTGGCTAAACCGATATAGGGTATTTTTATAAGCATTTTTATTACTAGCCATGATATTAAAGATAATTTGTAAATAATTATCATGGGTTTTTCGAGAATAGCAATTTCCAAAGTTGAGGTGCCTGAGTTGACCAATAGTAAATCGCATATGTTCATAAAATCATAATTCTTGTCTTTAATCAATTTGAATTTCTGTTTTTTCTTTTGTAGTAAATATTGGATTTTTTTTATGTCTGTGTTTTCGGAAACTAAAATACCAAACTGGATGTTGGGTATTTCTTTGGAAATTATTTCGCAGGCGTTTATCATAATTGGCAAAGATAGTTTTATTTCTTTCCACCTGCTGCCTGGTAAAATGCCTATTAATATTTCTTTGGAATTGAAGTTAAAATGACGTAAAGAGTCATCCTTGCTTAAATTTGGTTTGACTATGTCAAGCAAGGGGTGTCCAAAAAATTCCGATTTTACTTGATATTTGCAGTAAAATTCTTGTTCGAAAGGTAAAATGACAAAGAGTTTATCTACATATTTTTGAATTTGTCTAATTCTGTTTTTGCCCCAAGCCCAGACTTGGGGAGATATATAATAGAAAACAGGAATGTTTTTTTGCTTTGCAACTTTTGCCATTCTTAAGTTAAAGCCAGGATAATCTATTAATATTAAACAGTTAGGTCTGTCTTTTTCGATTATTTCAGATAGATTGCGAAAGGTTTGTTTTAAAGAAGATAATTTTCCCAGAACTTCTTTAAAGCCGACGACTGCAAGCTTATCCATGTCTGTTATACCCTTGAGCCCCTGCTGTTTCATTAATTTCCCGCCTGCTCCTATGAAATTCAGCGAATCGTCCAGTTTTCTTAAATCGTGCATAAGATTTGCTCCATGCATATCTCCCGAAGGCTCGCCTGCAATGAGCATTATAATTTTGTTTTTCATATTTTGGAGAGATACATGATTACACCGATTATTAAATGTAGATTACACAGATTAAAATACAAATATAAAATTATATATTAAACTGTACTTAATATTTATTTCTCTTCAATAGTTTCTTCTATTTTTGTTCCAAAATGTCTGCCTGTATATTCTGAAGTTAAATCAGATACATAAGCAAGAACTTCGGAACCTTTTTTAAGAGAAACCACTGAAATTGGGGAATTATCAGGTTGAGTGAGATTAACTGTTTCGGCATTTTGCAATATGAGAGAAACTCTTCCTTTCCCTACTTCTGCCTCAACCAACATCATAGGACGTCTCTCTATCTTTACCCTACCTACTATGGCAACTTGGGTATCACCTTTGGAATTAACTATAAGCACTTCATCGCCGCTTTTTAGCTCAGAAAGATATTTTGTTTTGCCTTCAGGCAAAAGCGTATAAGCATGCAATCCGCCGGCATTAACTCTAAAAGGGCGGGTTTCTACGTAAGGATTCTCAATGGTTTCTGAATGGACGAGGAACATAGCCGTGCTACCACTACCTATAAGCATTCCTTCGCCGAGCTTCATTTTGGAACAAGTATCAACACATACTCTATCGCCCATTCCTAAACCTTTAATGTTAATAACTCTGGTTGTAACTAAACTTAGTTTTTCAGAGATATTTTTAATAAGATTGGCGGTTTTTTTAACTTCGTTTAAATTGTCGGTATTAAGCAAAACACCGTCCACACCTTTTTCTAATATTTGAAGCGCTGTTTTTGCTTTATCGAAACTATTCACTTCAGCTATTATCCCTTTTGTTTGTGCAATAAGATTTTCAAGCGGAATAATACTCCAATCGGGTGTTGACAATATAACTGTCTTTGATTTGCTTAATTTCAGCGCTTTCTTTTCGTCTTCTTTACTTCGGATTTGCACATAGATTACATCTTCATCTATCTTAATATCTCCGTCTTTGGCAATAGTGGTAATTTTGCCGAGCTGTTTCACTTTTTCGCTAAAACCTTCTTCTACCCATACAGCATCCGCTCCGCTTTCCAGAGCTGTCGTGACGACTTCTTTTTTCCAGGGTATGGCCTTAATCCACAGTTTTTTCATTTTTTCATTATTTTTACCGCTTCTTTTATAGGAAGGTTTTCATGCACGATTTTACCTATTGTTTTTATGAGTAGACTCGGTTTCTTATGCTGAAAAATATTTCTTCCTATTGAAACGCCTGCGGCTCCGGCAGAAAGCGCTCCTTGTATCATTTTCCATAAGTCTGCCTCTGTTTCCAACTTTTCTCCGCCTGCAATAACTACGGGAACAGGACAACCCTTTACCACTTCTTCAAAAGTTTTAGGATTTCCTGTGTAATTTACTTTCACAATATCCGCACCGAGTTCCGCTCCTACTCTTGCGGCGTGTTTTATATATTGGACGTCGAATTGATTTTTTATTTTATCGCCGCGGGTGTACATCATGGCAAGCAAAGGCATCCCCCACTGCTGACACTTTCTCGATACTTCTCCGAAATGTCTAAGCATTGCGCCATCGGCAGGGTCGCCCAAATTAACATGAACGGAGACGGCGTCTGCACCCAGTTTTATGGCTTCTTCGACAGAGCATATATCAACTTTGGCGTTCGGCGAAGGGCTTAAAGAAGTGCTTCCCGTGAGATGGATAATAAGCCCTATGTCCTGTCCAGAACTTCTATGTCCGGCTCTGACTATTCCTTTATGCAGAATAACAGCATTAGCGCCGCCTTTTACTGCTTCGTCAATGATTTTTTTCATATTGACAAGACCTTCTATAGGACCCATGGTAAGACCGTGGTCCATAGGTAAAATAACGGTTTTGCCAGAGTTTCTGTCCATAATTCTTTCAAGCCTAATAAGTTTACCTATCATCGTAATTTCCTCCTAAAATAGTAATACATATAAGCAAATTGTTTCTATGTTTACATTTGTTTATTGCCATGCTATTTTTTATGTATTTATTGTTGAAATATTACTACATTTTATAAACCATTGCAATTTAACAAAAAAATCGCAAAAAAAAAGAGACAGTTGTCAAAACCATCTCTTTTTTTATTGAAGATTTAAGAAAGATCTTATATTCCTTTTAATTTTTCTACTCTCACTTTGCTGACTTTTGGTTTGTTAATCATAGCAGGCATCCAGTCGGGAGCGTTTGCGGGTTTAGCAACTTTCCGCACAGAACCTTTAAAAACATGGACGCGATAAAGACCGTCTTTTTTCTTGCCATGTTCTCTTAATTTTATAAGACCGTCTTTATCCTTCAAGCCACGTGTAGCCGCTTTTAAAGCTGCTCCGCGCGCGCCTTTACTCTTGAAAACATTTTCTTCCTTCTTGCCTATCCTTAAAGAATAAACTTTGGCTTCAGCCATCTTAACCTCCTTTTGTTAGAATTGATTCTTTCAAGTTACCTTTCGCACTGCTTCCATTATAACACAGATTTTGATTTTTAGTAAAATTTATTTATACAGGTTCTTGTCCACCAAAATCAAATTAGGCTTTTATAAAAAATCCCTCCTGTTTAAAAAACAGGAGGGACATGAATTCTTGTTAATTTATGGGTTTGCCAAAAAACCACGATATATATCATTGGTAATAAGGTGATTGGGAATCTGTACTGCTGCACTTTCTGTATCGCGGACAAAATCCCAAGCATCTCCCCAAGTTAAATCGGACCATATCACATGACCGTCAGCTTTGAGTATATTGACTCCTGCGGTTCCGTGATTCTTTAAAGTGGCATTGTCTAGATTCCATTCCCAGTGGCTGGGAGTAGCTGCAGCGGTGCTTACATTCCCGGATATATCAACTGCTAAAACCGACGTAGTTCCATTCAAATCGTTATTTGTAAAAAGAGGAAGGGCAGGATTTGTTTGTTGATGTGTAGTAGTCTTAGTGCCGAATGCACCCAGGCCCCCATTTGTTTTGGGGAATATGTACATCGGTGTCATGTTATAAGCATAAGCATATGAAACTTCGCGTTTATTTGTAGCGGTGTATGGAAGACTTGAACCTAAAGGAGAACTTAGTCCGTTGCCATTAAGTACATTATTATCATCTTTTCGCGCGGTTCTATCACTTGGGCAAAACAACATTGCGCCGGTTCCATATTTTGCCTCTACCATAGCAAATTGTGTCCCACCCCAATGCCATCTACCCGCACTTAGATTCACAAATAACTGATAATCTCTAACAGTATAAGCATTATCTCGTGACCGTGGGAAAAAGTTTTTCCAGTCCTCTGCATACATAAACATACTTCTGCCTATCTGTTCAAGATTTGACTTACAGGTAGCGCGTCTTGCAGATTCTCTTGCTCTATTTAAAGCAGGCATAAGTAAAGCAGCCAATATCCCTATAATGGCTATAACGACTAGAAGTTCTATAAGAGTAAATCCTTTTAAAAAATGTCTCATCGGCTTTCTCATTTTTTCACCTCCCCTATTTTTACACTTTTCATTTTTAAGCATCGTAACATGTTATGAACACGATGTGGTTAATGTGGATTATACAAAGAACCTCGGTCACCCGGATTATTATTCCAATTCGGGATCTTATCTGCCACCTCAACGAAAGCAGGGTCAAGTGTTATCCATTCAACACGTGAGTCCACATAGAGTGCATTTATGCCAAGATTCTTATGGTTTTTATTGTTTTCGTTAGTGAAAGTTTGTGCACCATAATTACCATATTGGTCAAGCGCAATAGCTGTATCAGAATAGTCCATTGCGTCAAGGTCAAAAGCATAAGCGTATGAAATACAAGGATCGGTAGGACTACAATTAGCCCATCCCTCTAATGAAAAGAACGTATTGTCTTTCATACTTTTGGAACCGTTTCTATCACTTGGGCAGAAAAAAACGGGTGCGACTGCATATAACCCATTGTTTATCAATAACCTAAAATCATTGTCAGTATTGGGAGTTGTTGCATGGGATTGGGGAAAGTTTTCGTTCCAATCTTGTGAATAGACATTTATTGCCAAACCTATTTGTTTAAGATTAGAAGCACAAGCGGCTTTTCTTGCGGACTCTCTTGCCCTTTGCAATGCAGGCATCAGTATAGCAGCCAAAATCCCGATAATAGCAATAACAACCAAAAGTTCTATTAAGGTGAAACCTTTGGTTTTTCCCTTGAATAAGTTCCCTACCATTTCTTCACCCCCTTGTTTTTATAAACTCTTGTTTCATCCTTATTTTAACTGGCTATTAGTTTTACCACACTGTTTTTTATTTGTCAATACCTTATGCAAGAAAGATAATAAATTTTTTTTAGTCAGAAATAGAACTCTCTTTGCACGCTTGCTTTAAAATACTTATTAACTCCTCCCAATTTTTTTTCTGCAGAGACGTTTTGATTTGTTGCCACTGTTTATCAAATTGTTTTATAAACACAAGAAGTTTATCGGCGTTGGAAGAAAGTATATCCAGCCAGACTTCCGGCGAGCCAGCCGATATGCGCGTCGTATCTTTCCAGCCCTGTCCTGCGAATTCTGTAATGTCCTTCTTCATACATTTTACATCGGATACAGAATTTATTAAGGCAATAGATACGATGTGTGGAAGGTGAGATATTCCCGCCACTAGAAAATCATGTTCTTCGGCTGATGTGCTGATAAGTTTGGCTCCCAATTTTTCCCAGAATTTTTTTGTTTTTTCGAAAGATTTTTCCGTTATCCTTTTTTTATCGGGAATTAAAAAACATATAGAGTTTTGAAAAAGATTTTTGTCCGCAAATTCCACTCCGCTTTTTTCGCTTCCTGCCAATGGATGTCCGCCTATAAAGTTTATATTTTTGGGGAGAAATTTCCCAACCTCATACATGATTTTTCTTTTTGTGCTGCCGACATCGGTAACGAGCGTTCCCTTTTTTAGATGCGGGAGTATTTCTTTAATAAGCGGGATTATTTGTCCCACGGGCGTGGCAAGAATGACAAGGTCTGCGTCTTTTACTTTTGCTTTGTCTATCGAGATTTCGTCTACAGCACCCTTCTTTAACGCTTTTTTTAAAGAAAGCTCGCTTCTGCCTAATCCTATGACTTTATCAGCCAATTTTTTATTTTTGACTGCTAATCCTATTGAGCCTCCGATTAACCCGACACCTATAATAGCTATCGTGTTAAATAATTTGCTTTTTGTATTTCTTGTTTTTACTTTTAGCTTTTTCATTTTGGTGGTTGTGTTGAAATGATTATGCTTTTTATTCCCGTTTGTTTTGCTATATCCATTATTTTGATAATTTCCCCATGTGCGCTTTTTTCGTCCGCGTTCAGCATCAAAATCGGATTTTGAAGTTTTAGAGCTGCCTCGTTTAAAGCGGGGGGAAATTGTTCCCGCTCTATTCTTTGTCCGTTTAAAAAAAGGATGTTATCATAAGTCAAACTTATATGTATTTTTGCTCTTTCTTCTGCCCAGGTAGAAGATGAAACAGGTAAGTCTACCTTTACGCCGTGCCTTTGAACAAAAGCGGAAGAAACAATGAAAAACAGTAGCAAAAGGAAAACGACATTCACAAGGGGAGTTAATTGCAAACTTGATATCAACTGCAAATTATCCGTCCTTCTTCGTCTAAAATAAACAAGGTTGCCGTTTTCGTCGTTAAACCTCATATTCTTCTCCCTTTAATAAAGATAGTAATTCTGCTCCTGCGTCTTCAATTTCGCTTATTAAAGTTTTACAGCGGCTTAAAAAGAAATTATAAGCAACTAAAGTAGTAATAGCGATTGCCAATCCGAAAGCCGTTGTCAGTAATGCTTCCCATACACCGCCTGATAACATTTTAGGGTTTATAAGTCCGGATGATGCTTCCACGCGTATAAAGACTTTTATCATGCCGGAAACCGTTCCCAAGAAACCGATTAACGGAGTAACAGAGGTAATAGTGGCAAGAATACCAAGGTACCTTTCCAAAAAAGGAGTTTCTTCTCTTATAGATTTTTCGATATTTGATTGGATGTGAACTCTTGTTTGATTATGTTTCAAAAGGCCTGCTTTTATTACACGGGAAAGGGGCGTGCGGTATTTTTCGCAGTAATTTACCGCATCCATAATTCTGTTGCGGGAAATCATTTCTGCTATTCGTTTCATGAATCTTTTCTTATTTATCTGCGCCCGAGATAAACTGATTGCTCGTTCTATAATTACGGTCAGAGCCAATAAAGAACACAACATCAATGGCCATATTAGAAAACCGCCTTTTTGTACTAATGTCCACATATATAGAATCCTTATAATTCGAAATTATACAAGAACTTTTTTTGAAAAGAAAGTTTAACTGGTATATAATCCTGCCCTATGCTTCTAAGATATTTAAGAAAAAAGACTAAAGCGATTTTAGTAGGGACGTTAATACTTATTATACCTGCTTTTATATTCTTGTATGGTTGGTCAAGGATTTCCGATAGAGGCGGTATTCCTCACATAATCGCCAAAGTTGGTAAAACTCTCATAACTTACAGAGAATACCAAATTGAGTTACAGCAATATCTTTCTCTTTTCGGCAATTTTTATTCTGCCGATAACGAGAAACGCATAAAAAAACAAGTGTTGGACGGTTTGATACAGCAATGTCTTCTTGCAGAAGAGGCCAAAAAAAGGAAAATAAGGACGGAAGATGATGAAGTAGTCTTGAGAATAAAAGAATTTTTCAAAGATGAATCAGGTCAATTTGACAGCAAAACATTTATTTTATTCGGTAATAGATATCCTGATAGAATAAATTTGTTGGAAGAGAACGTCAGAACCCAAATTATGCTTGAAAAACTAAAAAACGAAATTACCTCTTCCGTTGAGGTCTCCGAGGAAGAAATCTATCAGTATTTTCTTACCTCTAATACTGAAGCGAAAATTGAATATATTTCGGTAGATTCCGGGGATTTGCAAAAAGATATAAGAATAAGCGAAGAAGAACTTCGGGAATACTATGACAAAAACAAAGAAAGTTTCAAGGATGGTCCATGGAGAAAAGTTGAGTATGTTCTATTAAATGAAGGACAATCCGGCGAAGATAGTATTGATAGCGAAGAACAAAAAGAACAAATTCTTAAAGATATTGCTTTTCAAATGTGGAAATTTGGGTTAGCCCATGCTAATTTAAA
>CAZNJA010000024.1:0-18492 GCA_964573245.1 uncultured bacterium | reverse complement strand
TAACTTTTGTTAATTGGAAAGGATAGGATAGAGGTGTTAATCTCTTGGCAAAACCCCATTTATTATCATTAACATAATAGTCGCCGCATCCTTCACAAGTGCCTATACCATACCCCGCATAAGAAGAGCCATCATCATACGCTATCTCTATTTCGTCGCCACTTAAAGAAACAGTAAACGAATAATTTCCTGAACCGGTACCATAAACGTAAACAAGGATACTCCAATATCCAGAAGAATCTGCGGTAAATGATATATTTTCAGTTTGTCCCGAACCCTCGGTCATTGAATATGCTCTTTCTACCTCGTTGGGTGCGCATAAAATTAAATCAAAATCTGCGTTAATAGGAGGTGTCATACTTACGGTTATTTGTTGACCATCGTTCACTGAAAATTTATATCTATCCCATACATCATCAGGATATACTAAATATCCGGTATAACTTCCTGGTGGAATCAATATAGCGTTCTCAAACGAATCCCCTGCATCAGTACCACTACCCGCATCATTTTGTCCGCTTTCATCTGCCTGAGCCAACAATATCTCATAATTTATGAGGTCAGGACTTTCATAATTAGCGATGACATGACTAAATATGGCCAGTTTTACCCCTACATGCGCTCCAAGACCGCCATATAGCATCCACCAGGGCGTTGACAATGAGTTTGCGTCAAGTTCCAGATATCCTTCTATGTTTGCGTAGGGTCCGATTACACCATAAAGTAGGATTTCTATTTGGGGTTTAGTATATCCTTTAAAACTGCAATTTGTAGAGAGAGTGGGTGAGTTGTATTGAAAGCTGTTTGAAAAACTGCGTGTAGGGTTCCAGTTACCGTTTTGATATGTTATACCCGACGTAAGAGTTGCTTCTTGAGTTACGCTGGTAGTAATCCCCACTGATACATTTCCATTAATACCAACATAAACTGTTAATTTTGGCGTAAAGATGACAGGTACATAGCCAATCCAGACCGTAATAGGAGTAAAATACAATTCATGTATAGCCGTACTGCAGTCTACGTTCAATGTATTTCTTTCTCCTACAATTTGAAGTTCTGCTGTTTCTGTGGTTGTGTTAGTGAAGTTAAGGTTTCTCAAACCATTATCAAATTCTGCTGAAAAACTAAAGCTTGGTTCTATAGACAGATTTCCATTTGCTCTTATCTGGTCATCGGTAGTAGTTTCGCTACCATCTTCATCATATAGAACAACATCGTTAAATGAAAATGAAAAACCTTCCAAGCGAGGTTCTCTTGAAGGGTCCTTTAAGACAACTCCTTTTTGTAGTGGTACATCTTTCGCAAGGTTCAATCGTGTCAAAAATGCTGATGTTTCCACTGACCCCTTTTCTATTGCTTCTTCAAGGGTTGATTGTGAAGTTTCCACCACAACTTGCGTGCGAGTTCCTCGTGTAGTACGCGTAGTTGAAATAACCTTGCGAAGAGCACCGTAAGGAGTGTTACCAGTTACGCCAAAAACTATTACATCTCCGGATTCTAAGGAATCAATTTGAGAACTTGTATCATCAAAAGTAAAAGTGGAGCCATCTCCCGAAACAGAGGAAAGGTTATCCGATGTAGAATCATCCAAAACTTTGGTGGTGTCTGGTATGATAGGTTCATTTGAAGGAGGGGGGGTGTTTCCTCCACTGCTTTCATCACTACCTCCACCACCACCGCCACCACCACCACCGCCACACGCAATGCCTAAAGAAAGAACTAATACAACTATGATGGCACATAAAACCTTCATGGCAAGTTCCCTTACATTTACAAAAGACTTAATTTTGTTGCTCATAACAAATCTCCTTCTCTTAAGAGTGGATTATTTTGAGTAGCCATATTTCTCCTGAAATTAAAATTAAAGTTACTGCTATCAACATAGTAATGTTTGCAAAAGTAGGATTTCTTTTTTTATAGTTGATAATTATTGCCGCAAAAGTTGTATTCATCATTAGATACTCCAATAAAAGTCCCAGAATAGAGAAAATCGATAAGAAGTAGAATATACATATATGATTTATGAAATATAGACTAAATAGAATGCCTATCACCAAAAACATTCCACGGTATTTAAGCCAGGTTTCAATGACTGGTTTATTAAGAACATTTTTTCTTAAAAAATGGTTATATAATGGTAATAAAAATAAGCTAATGGAACTTCCGCATAAGAGCCCTAATAAAAGTCTCATATAATTAGTTGAATTCCACAATCCTAATTGGAAAGCTAATCCGTCTGCTATTAAAAGCATGATAAAACCTATAGAAGTTAAAAGAATTTTCATGGGCGGCAACTGGCTGTTTTTTCTGCTCCCAATAAGCATATGATAGATAATACCCAAAAGAAATCCTGAATATATTCCGGTGCATCTTGCACAAAGCGGTAAGGAATGACCAACAATGTGTAAGGTTCTGTCTGATATCTGATGGCATACAAAAGAACCAATGTGTCTTAGAACTTCCATTCCAATATATCAACTTTTATAAATTGTTATTAAAACCCCTACCTCTTCTTCAACTCATCAATATCTTCTTTTATCAGTTTATTGTGTTCTTCGATAATTTTTTTTAATTCTTCAATTTCTTTTTTTCTATAGGTTGCAATAAATAAACAAAGAAAAAAGATTCCCAATACTAAGAACTGGAGATAATAAGAATGTATGACGAAACTAAGCAATAATGAAATCATGCCGAGAATTCCCAATATAGCGGAAATATTTTTCTTCATATTTTTCCTCCTGTTGTTACCTAGCTACCATTTCCTCTTTAATTTTTTCTTCAATATATTCATTAAAATCATCTACGCGAATTCTATAGCCGCCTCTTCTGCCTTCTTTGAAAGCTTTCAGTTTCCTCTGCCGGATGAGTTCACGAACATGTTCTTCACCTACACGCAGTAATTCTGCAACTTCCTTTGTTAGTAAAAATCTTATCATTGAAAGATCTCCTTGCAGTTGTTATTTTATAAGGTTAGATGCAATTTAATACTATTTAATTGGATTGTCAAATCAAGTAAAAAGCCATAATCGCTTGATGCAATTATGGCTTCTATCTTCTCTACTCTCTGAATGAGAGAGAGATTACTGGGGTGGCTAACGAGATTTGAACTCGTACAAAGAGAGCCACAGTCTCTTGTGCTGCCATTACACCATAGCCACCAATCTGACTGGGATTATAGTGAATAATATGGGGATATTCAACTTTATGCAGAAACCCATAAGACATCCGCCAATCCTGTTGAAATAACAAGAGTAGGGTTGTCTTTTCTTCGGAGGAACACTTGTGGAGTTTTGAAATTGAAATGTTATCTATTTGTATTTTTTAAAGTTTTCTATTTAGAATTGAAACATAATTTCTTAGTTTTCTTATCTCCTCAAGCGAAAAATTGCCCTCCACAAGCGGAAAAATAGTATCGTTGTGCCATAATGGGTCTAAATCCGTACTTATTATTCCTTTCTCCAGCAACGCCTTTGCGTCCATAGTATTTGGAACAAGCGAATATGTAACAAGGGTAATATGAATTTTAAGTTTATGCAGAAATTCAATGCCTTCTTTTACTTCTTCTCCCCCCTGATAAGGCATCCCCATCATAAGATATACACCAATTTCTCTTCCGCTGTAGCCAACACTTTTTAAATTTTCAATCGCTGTCTTGAATTCCTCGGTAGTAACTTTACCTCCGGTATTTCTCTGGCGAACAGGATTAATCGTTTCAAAAGATAACGTTATAGTTTTGAAATTTGCCTCTTTCAGTTTCTTCGCCAATTTCTTATCTATAAACCTTACATGTAAGCCGTTAGGGGTATGAAAGTTTACCCCCACACCCCCGCCTGCCAAATCTTGGCGGGCAGGAAAACCTTTGGTGTGGGGGTTTACAGCGATTTCTCTTTCCAAAACCCCGTCCATAATAGGAATAATATGTTCATCGGCATTAACCAAAAGAGCATCATCATAGAAAGCAATATCTTTAACCCCGTAGTTTTTTCGGTAAAATTCTATTTCTTCAACAACCTCTTCGGGAGCTCTTTGAACGAAACTTTTATTTAGTTGTTTTGACCCGCAGTAAGAACAATTAAACGGACAACCTTTGGAAGTTTCTATTACCAAGGATGAAGTATCGGAAAGTAAGGAATATTCAGGGTAAAGATAATTCTCGGGAGATTTTACATCCTGGCCTAAGATTTCGGAAACTTGAGAACAAACCGACGGTGTAGCCACCTTTGTATGTGGAACTTCATTGTTGGGCGAAATCCCGCACCGTCCCGAACCAGCATCGGTTTGGGACTGGTGCGCGGACAAATCACTCCCTGTTACTACATAATCTATACCCTTTAAACTCTTTGCGTGTTTTGGGAGCAAGGTTGCATATATGCCGCCAAGAACAATCGGGATATCGGGAAATTTTTTCTTCAAAAATTGCGAGGTATATTCCAGCCCAGGATACCAGTACGTCATTCCCGATGTCATAAAGATAACATCGGGCTTAAAAACATTTTTTACTTCTTCTTTTATCAACTCTTCAGGCAACCCATATATAAAATAAGGGCGCTGGACATCTTTTATTTTATCCGGTTTTGGAATTTGCCTTTTGTAAAATTTTCCGCAGCCAAAATCATCACTTCTTATCAATTTTTTTATTTTGGGATGGTGACGGTCGAGAAAATCTATATAAGAAATATTATAACCGTGCGCTTTTAAAAGAGACGCAATCCGCAGAAGTCCGACAGGCCTCATCCATAAATCATACGCCGCAAAATCGCATATCCAGGGATTAATTAGTAAAATGTTTTGCATAATAAATACAGGATTAAGTATTCAGGATTAAGAATTGAGTAAAAACCTAATACTTTAACATTTTGCTATAATTTCTGCTATCATTTACTAGCGGTTACACTGATTAAGGATTAACAACTAAAAACCTGTGTAATCTGCATTTAATAATCCGTGTAATCAATTTCTAAAAGAAATGGAAATAGTTCTCGCTACTAAAAACGAAGATAAAATAAAAGAGATTAGGGAAATACTTAAAGGGCTTCCTGTTAACATCATAACTTTTGACGAACACCCGCGGGAACTTTCGGTTAAAGAAGACGGGAAAACTTTGGAAGAAAATGCGATAAAAAAAGCCAACGCTTGGATGAAAGAAACAGGGAAGCCCGCTTTGGCGGATGATTCGGGGCTTGAAGTGGATTACCTTAACGGCGCTCCCGGAGTATATTCATCACGTTTTGCCGGAGAAAATGCCACATACGCCGATAACAACAATAACCTGCTTAAAATGATGGAGAATGTCCCGGAAGAGAACAGAAAAGCACGGTTCAGATGTGTTGCCGCTTTGGTTTTTCCCGACGGCAGAAAGGAAATATTCAACGGCACAATAGAAGGAATAATCACAACAGTTCCACACGGCACATCGGGTTTCGGCTACGACCCGGTCTTTCTCATACCGGAATATAACAAAACATTCGCAGAACTCGGAGATAAGATAAAGAATAAGATTTCACACAGAGCAATGGCTTTTAAGAAAGTGAGAGAATACCTTAAAACAATTGACGCTGGATGCTAGATACTTGATACTAGTAAAATCTTCTACTAGTAACTAGAATCTGGTATCTAGAATCGTTGTGATATTTTAAAAGATGGTTAAAATAAAGGTTTGTGGGATAACGAATTTAAAAGATGCGCTTTTTGCGCATTCACTCGGAGTAGATATGCTCGGTTTCGTATTTGCCAAAAGCGAAAGAAAATTAACCCCTGAAGATGCCAGCAAAATTATTGATGAGATTCCACCGTCTACTCTAACAGTCGGTGTATTTGTCAACGAAACAGAAAAAAAAGTAAGAGAGGCACTTGAATTCTGCGGTCTTGACCTGCTTCAATTCCATGGAGATGAATCACCTTCATACACACTGAAATTCAGAGAACAGGTAATCAAATCATTCAGGATTAAAGATAAAAATTCCTTAAAAATTATTCCCGACTATAAAGTAAGCGCTTATCTATTGGATACTTATTCATCCAAAGAATTTGGAGGTACAGGCGAAACATTTAACTGGGACCTGGCAGTAGAAGCTAAAAAATTCGGGCCGATAATACTGGCAGGCGGGCTAAATCCAGATAACGTTGAAGAAGCAATTCAAAAAGTCCAACCCTACGCAGTAGATGTATCTTCCGGCGTAGAATCCTCCCCCGGCAAAAAAGACAAGAAGAAGTTAGAGGAGTTTGTGAAGAGGGTTAGGGGGATAGAGTAACGCTATTCCTAAATTATTTTACCACGGATTCAACCTTTTTCCTTTTCATAGAGAACGGAATAATGCTAGATTTTTTCTCTGGATAGTCTACTCGATTTCTTCTAAAATACTCATTTGTTTTTGAGAGAAGCCTATCTACAAGCTTACATCTTTTTTTAAAACTCTTTAAAAAGTTATCATCTATTTCTTGTTCTAGTGGCTCTCCTCTATAGTATTCGATTAGAACCTTCCCCGTTAAACCCTTAATAAAAATATCACCATGAACAACCATATCTCTTTCTAAAATTAAATGATTTAATTGACTTCGTAATAATTTAGATTCTTTTGCACTTATACAAGTAATTTTATCACTGTACATTTGAAATATATTTGACAACATTTTACGTTTATTCATAAATGTGCAAAATTCAGATTCAAAGATTAGTGCTCGCAATAAACCATGTCGTGAATAGTCTGTGCCAACTAAAAAATGTAATATTGTAACTGTTAGGAGATTTTCAATGTATAGTGCTTCCTCAATAATTTCTGCCCTCATCTTTTTAAAATGCTTATATTTTTGTTCTAACTTTTTTATTAATGCTTTATCCTTCAATTGCTTAACAGTCATGCCCCCAACATTTAAATTTAAACGCATTTCACACCTATTTATTTAATTATTCTTAAATCCTACGTTCCCCTCTTGCTCTTTTATCCTTTATTCTTTTAGCAAATAAGAAAAAGACGCCGGGGCCGAAAGAAAGTAAAGCGATTGCCAAGCCGGTTATAATTCCTATAAATGTAATCGGGGGAGCGCAGCATTCTTCCCTGTGTCGGGATATTATGTGGCTGGGGATTGCTACTAATAGTTCCAGAATACTTCCCTTTAATAACCAGCGTGTAACTACCGTTGTAAATTTGTTGGGGTTATCGGCGGAATAATTTTTATAAAACAAAAAACCCCACAAGAACCATAAAATTCCCGGCACAAACAGAATAGGCCAGTTATATATATATTTGTCAGATGCATCTTCGCCCAAAATCATTAAAACAACAGAAATAACAAAGAACATCCCCAAAAAAGCCATCGGGATTGCGCCAAATATAGCAGATGTCTTAATACTTCTTCTTCCCACCGGTCTTTTTTCGGCTACTGCTACAGGCACCAGCAACAAGATAATCTGAACTAAAACCAAAACCGGAAATAGGTATATATAGAAAAATAGAGATAAATCACCGGCATCCTCACCCAAGTAAAGATATACCGGAATACCCAATATTGCCGCACATAAAACATACAAAAGAACCGTTAAAAAAGCCCACCTTTTCATAAAAAGTCCCCTTATTTATCTACTCCTCGTTGCTTTTTACTTTAGCCCTTAGCGTTTTTTTCTCCGATTGCCTGCGTTTTGCCTCCAGCATTTTTTCTTTGGCTCTTTTTGAGCGTCTTCTTTTTTGCCGGCGGATTTTTTCTATGCGTTTTCTTTCTGCTTCAATATAACCTTTCTGTTTTTTTTCTATTAAATCAAGAAGGCGTCTTCTTGCAAGAAAGCGGTTCAATGCTTGATAGCGTGTTTGTTGGCATTTAACCAAAAGTCCTGTCGGGATATGGGTTAATACAACACAGGTTGATACTTTATTTACGTTTTGCCCGCCGGGACCGGATGAACGGATAAATTTTTCTTCTATGTCGTTCTCAAAAACTCTTAACTTTTGCATGCGGATTTCGAGCTCATGCTGTTTTTGCGCGGATAAATTGATTGGTTTCATTTGCGATTTATTATTCTCTCTCCCTTTCCAACTATTTTATCTTTAATCTGTGAGTTTTCGATAAGGCAATCTTCGTCTATCACGCATCCTTCTATTTCAGAATTTTTTATATGGCAATTTTTAAGGATTACCGAGTTTTTTACGGATGAATTCAGGACTTTTGCAGACGGAGAGACGAACAAATCCTGCTTACAGAGAACTTGGTTTGCCTGTATGTAGGACTCTCTTGAACCGATATCAAGCCAAAGCCCTTGCTTGATAACTGCTTTGATTTTTTGGTTTTTTTCCTTGTTCATCCATTTAAGCAAAGACCCGATATTGTCTTTGTCGCTGTAATCGCTTTCATAAAATTCCTTTATGTATGCAAAACTGGAAACAGGCAAATAATATATGCCTGCCGACACAAAAGACGAGACAGGATTTTGGGGTTTTTCCAGAAATTCAGTTATAAATCCGTTTTCAACGCGTGCATTGCCGTATTTGCCTTTGATTTTTTCTGTGTCTTTTATGTCGTATAAAAGGTTGATAATATTTTGCTCGTTTTCTGCGATGTCTTTCAAAGAAAAATCGAAGATGTTATCTCCGCTTACAAGCAGTATTGGCTCCGTTATTTTTTTGTTTTGAATCACATAAAGAATCCCACCGACGGCGCCCAACTTTTCTTCGTTGCTTGTCGCTTTTTCCGATATAATTTCTATGGGTCTATCTTTTGCCCATTTTTCGAAGTCGGGGGCAAACTTTTCGTTTGTTGAGAGAAAAACTTTTGAGGAAGGGATTCTTTCTATTATCCAGTCGATAATAGGTCTATCAGCCACAGGAAGCAGCGCTTTGGCATGATGTTCGGTAAGAGGAGCAAGTCTCGTACCAAATCCTCCCGCCAAAATAACTGTAATCATTCCGTTTGTTCTGCCTGTTCGGATTTTTTAAATTATCTCCTGCCTATTTGGGAAAGAATTTTCATATGCGGCTGGAAAATCATATCGTAAGTATCCATAGCATAGCGGTCGGTCATGCCGGCGATATAATCCGAAATTAATACTAACTTTTGTTTTTTGTTTTTTTCTATTTTTTTCTGGACACCTCTTGGCAGCAATCTGCAATTGTCGCTGAATTTCTTAAAAAGACTTCTTATTATTTCCCTGCCTTTTTCTATCATCAACAATACATTAGGATGTTGATATACTTCTTTTTCCAATATGTTTCTTAAATGCTCCAGTTCTTTTACTTCGTCTTTCGGGAAACTAACAAGCGGATGAGATAATTTTCTAAGCTCCTGCGGACTCGAGATATTTTTTTCTTCTATATTTTTGAACGTCTGGTTCATTACACCCACATTGCAATATTCAATTAAATGTCTCACGGTTCTGCGATATAAAAGTTCTTTGTTATGAGAATCCACTTCTTTTTGCGCTTTGGCGAAAACTTTTCTCCATAATAGGTTTTTCCGTAAGGTTTCTTCCGTGATGAGGCCTATTCTTAAACCGTCATCCAAATCGTGTGCCAAAAATGCCAATTCATCCGCGACTGACACTATTTGCGTTTCTATACTCGGCTGTAGGAAGCGTAGGAATTCTTTTGGGGGAGTGAAATTGTCATAGGCTGTCGAATGACGTGCAATTCCCTCTCTAACTTGCCATGTAAGATTCAATCCGTCAAAATCGACATATCTTTTTTCCAATTTGCCTACAATGCGTAACCCTTGAAGGTTATGATTAAATCCTCCGTGCTCTTTTAAAAGTTCATTGAGTTCCTCTTCGCCCGCGTGGCCAAAAGGCGGATGTCCTATGTCATGGACAAGAGAAATGGCTTCAGCCAAATCTTCGTTCGCTTTTAAAACTCTCGCCAAAGTGCGGGCATGTTGCATCACTTCTATGGTGTGAGTAAGACGGGTGCGGTAAAAATCGGCTTCGTGTACGAGGAAGACCTGCGTTTTGTACTGCAATCTTCTGAAAGCCGACGAATAAATTATTCGGTCTCTGTCTCTTTGAAAAGCACTTCGGTAAAGGTCTTTGTTTTCTTTGAAATGCCTTTTTGCGTCTTTGCTTTTGGAACTATAGCAAGCCAACAATGCTTCTTCCTGCGATTCAATCCTTTCTCTGATAGATTCTTTTTTCCGCATATTATCTTTTATGCTACTTATTCCTTGATGTTATATCTTTTATGCTTATATAACCCAGCACTAAGATTAAAGTCAACCCGATTGCCGAAAGCAAAAAACCAATGTGCAAAAAAACGTTGGGGCGGGAGGGGGATAAGAACCCCAAAAGTGTATTGCCGACAAGAACTATCCCTATACAGCTAAAAACTATTCCCAAAATCGAAAAAATTAGAAAGCGCCAGCCTTTTTTCTTTTCTCCCAAATACAATTGTCCTGCGCCTGTAAGCAAAACCGAAAGCCAAACAGCCTTCTTTATTTTATCCATCGATTTAACCGCTCTATTGTAAGAAGATGCTGCCTTATTGTCAATCCGCCAAAGAAACTTTGGCGAGATTGACCTCGCCAATTTGTAGTGGCGGGGCAAACCCTGAATCGAGATTTCTCTCCCACCTGCTGCGAAGCCTGCCTGCAACCTATTAGCAGGCGGGTGGGCAGGGTTCAGAGTAAACCCCGTTAAATGTTTTTTCACGCTACGGCAAAACAAAAAGCGGTTGTCTATAAAATACCCATTTGTTATAATGCTTCAAAATAGGGTTTTTAAATGGGTAGAAAAGAAAATTTTAAAAAGAGGCTTGCTCAAAAGAGCCGTGGAAACTTTTCCGGAACCTTTATACTGGCAATTGTAATTTTGGGGTTACTTCTTTATTTGCTTAGCCTATTTCAGATAAATAGGGAAGAACCGATGCAAATCATATATTCGGAATTTATCCGACAGGTAAAAGAAGGGAATATAGCTTCCGCAGTTGTCATAGAAAGAATTACCAAAGGCAGAGATATAAAGGGAGTCTTAACTTCCGGGAAATCTTTTGAAGTGTATGCTCCAGAAGACCCTGTTTTATTCACACTTCTTGAAGAACATAACATTGATTATGAAGCAAAACAGGAAGATACGACTTTAAAACAAATACTTTCGTTTCTGCCGTTTATTTTATTTATCTTATTAATATGGTTTTTCTTTATTCGGCAAATGCGAACCACAGGAACTAAAGCATTGTCATTTGGCAAAAGCAGGGCGAAAATGGCTGGAAGCGATAAACAAAAAATAACGTTTAAAGATGTTGCTGGAGTGGATGAAGCAAAAGAAGAATTACAGGAAATAGTCGATTTCTTAAAAAATCCCCAAAAGTTCCAGAAATTGGGCGGTAGGATACCAAGAGGCGTTCTTGTTGTAGGCCCTCCTGGGACAGGTAAAACATTGTTGGCAAAAGCCATAGCAGGTGAAGCAAGTGTTCCTTTTTTCTCTATTTCGGGTTCGGATTTTGTTGAAATGTTCGTAGGGGTGGGTGCGGCAAGAGTTCGGGACCTCTTTGAGAAAGCCAAGAAGAGTTCTCCGTGTATTATTTTTGTGGACGAGATTGATGCTGTGGGAAGACAAAGGTTTGCGGGGCTTGGCGGAGGGCACGATGAAAGAGAACAGACCTTAAATCAATTGCTTTCCGAAATGGATGGATTTGACACAAAAGCCGGAGTAATTTTGATTGCGGCTACAAATAGACCCGATGTTTTAGACCCAGCCCTTCTTCGTCCCGGAAGATTTGATAGAAGCGTTGTAATTGATATCCCTGATATAAAAGGGAGAGAAGAAATTCTTAAAGTTCACGTTAAAGATGTTAAATTAGGCAAGGAAATAGATTTAAAATTAGTTGCTCGGCAAACACCAGGATTTTCAGGGGCCGATTTGGCGAATTTAGTAAATGAAGCGGCTCTGCTTGCTGCAAGAAGAAATAAACAAGCGGTCAGTGATATGGAACTTGAAGAAGCGATTGACAGAGTCATGGCAGGTCCCGAAAGGAAAAGCAGAGTAATATCCGAATACGAGAAAAAATTAATTGCTTATCACGAATCAGGGCATACCGTTCTTGCGCATTTTCTCCCTTTTACAGACCCGGTTCATAAAATTTCTATTATTCCTCGCGGTGTCTCTGCTCTTGGGTACACGATGCAACTACCTTTGGAAGATAGATTTATAATGACAAAAGAGGAAATACTTGAAAAAATTACGGTTCTTTTGGGCGGCAGGATAGCCGAGAATTTATTTTTCAATGAGAGCACTACGGGAGCGCGTAATGATTTAAGAGTTGCGACTGAAGCAGTTCAAAAAATGGTGACCGAATACGGAATGAGCAAAAAGTTAGGGCCGATGACTTTAGGCAAGAAAGACGAACAAGTATTTTTGGGAAGGGATATAATAAAAGAAAGAGACTTCTCGGAGGCTGTAGCTTCGGAAATAGACGAAGAAATGCGCAGAATAATAAACGAGTGTTACAAAAGAGGCGAAGAAATAATCAAGACTAATAAGTCCAAAATAGAAGAGTTGGTTAAGGCTCTTCTTGAGAAGGAAGTTTTGGACGCCAAAGAAATTGAAAAAATATTGGGTAAGTCCCCGAAAAATTCCCCGAGTTTTAAAAATTCCACTACATCCGAAAAAGAACAACAGACCAAAGAAACGAATCGTCCTAAAAACGTATAGATAATCTCCCAATGGTTTATCTTAAGTGTGGTAGGTATAATCTCAATTTGGATTCAAAAACTCGCATAATGGGTATTTTGAACCTGACACCTGATTCGTTTTATGACGGCGGGAAATATTTTTGTCTGTCAGAAGCAGAGAAAAGAGCGTTCCAAATAGAGGAAGAGGGGGCAGATATAATAGATATAGGAGGAGTTTCCACCCGTCCCGGCTCGCAACCTCCAAGCGAAGAAGAAGAAATTCAGAGAGTCATTCCTTTAATCGGAAAAATAATTAAAAAAGTCAACATTCCCGTTTCAATAGATACTTACCGCGCAAAAGTAGCCCAAAAAGCGCTTGATTTGGGCGTAAGCATTGTAAATGATGTTACCGCTTTAAGCGGCGATAAAAAAATGGCTGAAATTGTCGCCGAATACAATGTTCCAGTGGTTTTAATGCATATGAAGGGTGAACCGCGCACAATGCAGGAAAATCCTTATTATGAGGATGTAATAGAAGAAATCATCCAATTCTTTGAAGAAAGAATTGGATTTTCTGTTGCAGCCGGAATAGAGGGAAAAAATATCCTTATTGACCCAGGAATTGGCTTTGGGAAAAGGTTAGAGGACAATCTCGAAATTATAAGGGAACTGAAAAGATTTAAGAGTTTGGGAAAAGCCATTGTCCTTGGAGTTTCAAGGAAATCTTTTATAGGGAAGGTTCTTGATTTGCCAATGGAAGAAAGGCTTTTGGGCACTGCTGCATCTGTGGCAACGGCAATTATCAATGGAGCCGATATTTTAAGGGTTCACGATGTAGCCGAAATGTCGCAGGTAGTAAAAATGACGGACGCGATACTTAAAAAAGAGAACCCATTGCCATGATACCGTTAAAAAATGATGTTGCAAGAAACAGTTTCCCTTTAATGGTTTTGTTGCTTATTCTCATTAACATCCTTCTCTTCTTCTATGAGATATCTTTGGGAAAATCCCTGGCGGTTTTCGTAAAGAATTATGGTGCCATGCCCGCAGTTTTTCTTTCCAGTAAGGCTAACCTTTTTCAAAGGGGCTGTCCTTTGGTTACCTCTATTTTTCTACACGGAGGCTGGCTGCATCTTCTGGGGAATATGTGGTTTTTGTGGATTTTTGGAGCCAGCATAGAAGATAGAATTGGGCATTTTCGCTTTATAATTTTTTATTTGGGATGCGGGATAGCAGGCACATTAACACATATTTACATGAATCCCACTTCAACTATCCCGACTATAGGAGCTTCGGGAGCCATATCAGGCATACTCGGAGCTTACTTTGTCCTTTATCCTTTTGCGCGCATTCTTACCGCAGTGCCTATTTTTTTCTTTCTGTATTTTATAAAGCTTCCTGCTTTCCTTTTCTTGGGATTATGGTTTCTCGTCCAGTTTTTCTCCGGGACATCATCTATATTAACGGAAGAAACGGTATCTAGAGGAGTCGCGTGGTGGGCACACATAGGGGGATTTGCGGTTGGTATAGTTCTTATTCCGTTTTTTTTGATAGGCAGAAAACAGAAAAACAAGTGAAATAACAACTGATTATTTACCCCGTTTAGAGATAAAAAAACAAACAAAAGATCAAATCCCACTTAAAATTGTAAAAGTTGACGAGAAGATAGAGACATTACAGATAAGTTACGGTCGCCATTGCTCGCCTCTCGGCGAAGCCGAGGGTATATGTGGCGACCTATCTCTAACGGGGTTTATTCGAAAGTTGCGATTCTTCTTAAAAAAGCTATTTCGTCGAGGCACTTGCCTGCGCCTACTGCTACTGCAGTGAAAGGATCTTCAGCCATTGCCACTGGCAAGCCGGTTTTTTCCGCGATAGTTTTGTCCAATCCTTTAAGACAGGAACCACCGCCTGCCAAAACTATCCCTTTATCAACTAAATCCGCGGCCAATTCGGGCGGAGTTCTTTCCAGGGTTTCCCTTATTACTTTTAGAATTGCGTCTACAGGAGGTTTCAATGCTTCTCTTATTTCCTCTGAAGAAATAGTCAAAGTTTTGGGAAGCCCTGCAACTAAATCTCTTCCTTTCACTTGCATGCTTGTTTCCTCTTCTTGCGGGAAAGCAGAGCCGATTTTTATCTTGACGTCTTCCGCTGTCCGTTCTCCTATCATCAAATTGTGTTTATCTTTCATGTGTTGGATTATTGCCTCGTTCATTTCATCACCCGCAATTCTAATCATTTGGCATTCCACGATTCCCGCCAGGGAAATTACTGCGACTTCACTCGTTCCGCCGCCAATATCAACAACCATATTCCCACCTGGATTTTGGACCGGCAGACCTGCGCCGATAGCTGCAGCCATCGGTTGTTCTACTAAATACACTTCACGAGCCCCTGCTTCTACTGCGGACTCCTTAACTGCTCTTTTTTCGGCTTCCGTAATTCCGGAGGCAATTGCTATTACTACTCTCGGACGAATAAGTCTTCTTCTACTGTTGGCTTTGTTCATGAAATATCTCAACATTGCTTCTGTCGCTTCAAAATCGGTGATTACTCCGTCTTTCAGAGGTCTTGTTGCGACGATAGAGGCAGGGGTTTTGCCAAGCATTTCTTTTGCGTCGTTTCCTACAGCAAGTATAGAATTTGACCCCTTATGAATAGCTATGACCGAAGGCTCAAACAAAACTATACCCTTACCTTTAGCATATACCAAAGTAGTTGCGGTGCCCAGATCTATACCCAGGTCATTGGAAGAAAAACCCCAGATACGATCAAATATCATAAATTACCTCCCGATACAACCTTTGTATTTCCCTTTTAATGGACTTGGGTTATATCTAATCTCAATGTAACTTTTCAGATATATAAAACCATCCCTGCTAATATTTTTCAGGATTATATCTTTTTTTATAAAACAAAGCAAAATCAAAAAAAATAGGGAAAATGAACAGGATGGTCCGTATGCAAGATTGCCACAGGCAGGTGACAAACCCTTAATTCTTCAGACTAAAACAGGTTAAGTTGGTTATCCGTTTTTTCTTCTACTTGGATTTTTATTTTTCCGTAGACACCATCATAGCCTTCTTCTATCAAAACCTTTCCATCTCTAACCGCCAAGATTCTTTCGCCGATGGACGGATTAAGATGCTCTCTTATTACGGAAGGTGAAAGATCAAGCAAAATGTGCAACTCGCTTTCAAACCGATTAACCAATGACAAATATTCTTTGCGGACTCGTTTACTTTGCACCGATACTTTAAAAGCATCGGCAATTATTTCTTCCAATGGGATCAGATGTCTGTGAAAAACAAATTTATCAGGAATATCTTCGGATTTTCTGTCTGCTAATTTCAAAACCCGATGCATCACACCGATTGTCAATGGCTTAAGGCATAGAGGACACAAATTGTTTTTCTTTATCGATTCTTCCGGAGACATTCTTATTCCGCAATTCCTGTGCCCGTCAAAATGATATTTACCCTCCTGAGGGAAAAATTCTATTGTAAGAAGAAAGTTTTCCCCGGTTTTCAATGTTTTTATTATTTCTTCGTATCGCAGCGGACAATCCAAAATATTTGCTTCTCTTCCGATTTTAGAAGGGGAGTGCGCATCGGAATTAGAAACGAGATTAAATATGTCAAGGGAAGATAATCTTCTGTTCATGGGCGGGTCGGAAGAAAGCCCGGTTTCCAAAGCAAGAATTTCCTGCGTAGTGTCCTTAAAACATTCCTCAATTTTATCGAAACCAGAATTTGCCCCCAAAAGGGAGAAATGAGGAGTCCAGATATGCGCAGGGATTATTTGAGAATCAGGCGATGTTTTTTTGATAATTTTAACCATTGAACGACAATCCAAATGCAAAATTGGACGCCCGTCGCCAGAAAGATTGCCATATTTTTTGAGTTCCTTATTTATATTTTCTGCTTCAGAGAAGTTTGGAGCAAGGAGAATATTGTGGATTTTTTTTACTTTATCTTTATATGGGAAAATATTGCAGACTTCAGAAGTCAATATAAAATGGATGCCTTTGTATTCGTAAAGCCCCTTTTCAAAATGAAGTTTTTCTTTTAATTCTTTAAGCCATTCAGGATGAGTAAAATCTCCTGTTCCTAATAGTTCTATCCCTTTTATTTTCGCCCACTTTGCCAAATTCTCCACATCCATGTCCTTGCTGGTGGCTCGCGAATATTTGGAATGGATATGCAAATCGGCGACAAACATTTTAAATTAGGGTTTGGTAATCAGATTCTTTATTTGGCTATCAAAATTATTCTCTTACGCTTTGGATTGCTTCTGCTTTTCCATCTTCGTCAACCGTAATAATTACTGCATTTAATAAACTTTTCCCTAATGAGGGTTTCATTCTGTAGGGAATCCCCGTAAGGAACCTCTTTAAGGCAATTTCTGTTTCTACGCCTATTATAGAATCAATTGGTCCGGCCATTCCTACATCCGTGATATATGCGGTTTTATTGGGCAGAATACAAGCGTCTGCGGTCTGGACATGAGTATGAGTTCCTACAACTGCAGATACTTTGCCGTCTAAAAATCTGCCCATCGCGATTTTTTCGGATGTTGCTTCGGCATGGAAGTCCACGATTATTATACGAGTTTTTTCTTTTATTTGCTCTATCTCTTCAAGTGCCTTGCGAAAAGGACAATCCACAATTGGCATAAAAACTCTGCCGGACAAATTTATTACGCCTACTGATATGCCGTTATCTGTTTTTGCAACACATGAACCGTGACCGGGAACTCCCGGAGGATAATTAGCAGGTCTTAATATGTTGTTGTTGTCAAGATCGGGAATTATCTCTTTTTTATCCCAAATGTGATTGCCTGAAGTAATAGCATCAATACCAGATTCAAAAAGTTCCGCGGCTGTTTGAGGTGTCAACCCAACCCCGCCGGCAGTATTTTCTCCGTTTGCTATGCAGAGATTAAACTCTTTTCTGTGGCAAGCAAGATAATTTTTGACTAGATTTCTGCCTGCTTTGCCAATTATATCCCCTATGACTAATATTTTTACCATTATCTATAACGTATTCTCCCCGCTTTGATAGGTATGCACTATTTTGTTACTTTGCGTAATCTACTGCTCTTTTTTCTCTGATTACGGTAATTTTTATCTGACCTGCATATTCTATTTCCTTTTGAATTTTTTGGGATAAATCATGCGCCAAAATTGCGGTTTGGTCATCAGTGATTGCTTCCGGTTCAACCATTACTCTCACTTCTCTGCCTGCCTGAATGGCGTATGATTTTTTAACACCGTTGAAAGAGTTGGCAATGCCTTCTAATTTTTCCAGCCGTTTGATGTAATTTTCCAAACTTTCCCGTCTTGCCCCTGGTCTTGCTGCAGAAATTGCATCCGCTGCCTGTAAAAGGACCGCATAGATGCTCAACTCAGACGTTCCGGCTCCGTGATGACTTCTAACGGCCTCTATTAAATCAACCGACTCGTTGAATTTTTCGGCTAATTGAGCGCCTATCTGGTCATGCGAACCTTCAACTTCGTGGTCAATTGCTTTGCCCAAGTCATGCAAAAGTCCTATCCTTTTGGCTAATTTTATGTCTAATTTCAATTCTCCAGCCATTATTCCCATTAGATAAGCTGTTTCCATAGAGTGCTGCAACACATTTTGCCCATAACTTGTTCTATATTTTAGTCTACCCAAAAGGATTTTTTCTTCCTGCTTCAAATCGTGTATGCCCAATTCAAAACAGGCTTTTTCGCCTTCTTCTCTGATGGATGCTTCTATCTTCTCCTTGACCTTGCTTACCACTTCCTCAATCCTCGCGGGATGTATTCTTCCGTCAGCGATAAGTTTTTCAAGGGATTGTTTGGCGATTTCTCTTCGAACAGGGTCGAATCCCGACAAAGTGACAGCTTCAGGCGTATCATCA
>CAZNJA010000023.1:0-19166 GCA_964573245.1 uncultured bacterium | reverse complement strand
TTCGGCGTGGAAATGCCGATAGCGCGCGCCGTCTATGAGATTCTGTGGGAAGGCAAAAAACCCTTCGATGAGGTGGGCGAACTTATGGGAAGAACGCCAAAAGAAGAATCTCACATCCAGAAATAACTTTATGTCGGACAAAGAAAATCAATCCTTGAAGCAGTCCGCCACCGAATCAATGGCGGACGATTCAGGGCAAGCATTTTTAGATAACCAATTTGAAAATCTGCGGATAACATCTATCTTCTTGTTCCCTCTTGTTGCCTTTGTTGCATTTAGGGCGCAAAATATTCTCTTTTTCTTCTCTAAGGAAGCATTAGAAATTCTAACTTTACCTTTTCAGATAATAGTCTGGGCTATAATCCTTATTTATTATGATATTTTCCTTATAGGGATAACTGGAGTTCTAAACAAAAAGTGGATCATTTTCTCATCTTTAGTAATAGGAACCATATCGTACATCCCGTTAAATTTTTATCTCACTCCCCGTTATGGTTTAGTAGGATTATGCACAACTATTGTAATAAATCTGGCAATTATGTTTATTTTTACTGTATTTTTTCTTACTAAAGTAAGCATAAAGTTACCTCTTTACAAAACCCTTGAAAAACCTGTTATCGCAACTATGGCAATAACCTTGATCCTGCACTATACAAACACATGGCCGTTTTCTTTGGCTTTTTTGGCAAGTGCGGCCGGATATTTTGTAACATTCGCGATTATTACGGTTTTAGACAAATAAAAACCAACCGCATTAAAACATAGGTCCCCCCCTAAATTTCCCAAATGCCTTTGGATATACAAAAAGAGAAGTTTTTCCTTGCAATTGCAATAAAATTTCCAGCTGTGATATAATCTTGGGCTCTAGAATTTTTTTAGATTGCCAAAAACCCATTCCGATGACACATCGGGGCAAAATTAAGAATTAATCTGTCTGCCCTTATTCTTCGGGACCGGACGGGAACGTATAAGGAGGAAAACTTTGACCAAAGAAGTTATTTCTATATCTGAAGCACTGGAAGTGGCTCTGCATTTCGGGCATCCTACAAACAGGTGGAATCCCAAAATGGCGCAGTATATATATGGCAAAAAAGAAGGCATACATATTATTGATTTAACCAAAACCGTGAAAAAATTCCAGGAAGCCTACGATTTCATGAAAAAATTGGCGTCGCAAGATAAAACCTTTTTGTTTGTCGGGACAAAAAAACAAGCGCAGGAAGCAATACTGTCAGAAGCTAAGCGAGCAGAACTTTTTTATGTAGTTGACAGATGGCTCGGTGGAACATTAACAAATTTCGAGACGCTTAAAAAGTCCATATCCCGCCTTAAAGAGATTGAAAAGATGGAAGAAACCGGGAAAATTGACCAGCTAATCAAAAAAGAAGCATCCAAGTTAAAAAAAGAGAAAGCAAAACTCGAAAAAAATTTCGCAGGCATAAAAAACATGGACAAATTTCCGGATTGCATGTTTATCGTTGACCCACACAGAGAAAAAATAGCCGTGGCGGAAGCAAAAAAATTGGGTATACCGATTGTGGCTTTGGTAGATACGAACTGCGACCCCGAAGAAATCAATTATCCTATCCCTGCGAACGACGACACTATAAGAGCTATAAAATTAATCGCTTCCAAATTGGCGGATGGGATTTTAGAAGGGAGAAAAGAAGCTATCAAATCAATCAAGAAAGCCCAAAAAGAGAATCCGGAAAAGGGCTCTCCTGAAATGGCCGAAAAAGAAAAAACAAAAGAAACCTCCGAACAAACGATAGAAGAGAAGAAGCCGGCAGCAACTCACGGCGGGGGTGCAGAATGAGCAACAAGATAGATATAGGACTTGTGAAGAAATTGAGAGAAAGAACCGACGCGCCTATCATGGACTGTAAAACCTCTTTGGAAGAGGCAAGCGGCGACCTGACAAAAGCTGCGGCAATTTTAAGGAAGAAGGGAATTGTAAAAGGTCAGGAGAAAAAAGAAAGAGTAACCTCGGAAGGAAGAATTGCCTCATATATACATTTTGGCGGCAAAATCGGCGTTTTGGTGGAAATCAACTGTGAAACGGATTTTGTAGCAAGAACGGAAGAGTTTAAAAATTTGGTAAAAGACATTACAATGCACATTGCTGCAAGCAATCCCAAATATGTTTCGCAGAAAGACATTCCTGAAGAAGTTATCAAAAAGGAAACCGAATTATACAACTCCCAGTCTGCGGATAAACCTGCGGCTGTAATAGAGAAAATAACACAAGGAAAACTCAAAAAGTTTTATTCCGAAGTTTGCCTGCTAAACCAGCCGTTTATTAAAGACCCCAACAAAACGATAGGCGAACTCATAGACGAATATATAGGCAAAATAAAAGAAAATATTCGAGTGAACCGTTTTATTCGTTACCAACTTGGTGAACAGTAGTATTTTAGGATAGAATGGCAAGTAGCCCTAACTAATACCGGGGGCTACCGGCAAGCAAAACGAAGAGCCTATGCCAAAACCTTTGCGCAAACGCGTATTAATAAAACTTTCAGGAGAATTTTTGGGTAATCCCAAAGATAAAATTTCCGCCAACAGCCCTCTTAACCAATTCATTTCACAGATAAAAAACATAAAAAAAACCGCCTCTCTGGAAATCGGCATGGTTATCGGCGCCGGAAATATCATCCGCGGAATAAATGCGCAGGACAAGGGAATAGATAGATATGCTTCGGATTATATGGGAATGATTGGCACATTAATCAATGCTCTTCATTTAAAAGACGTCCTGTCAAAAAACGGCATAGACAGTTGCATTATGAGCGCGTTAGAAGTAAAGAATATATGTCCCTTGTTTTCTAAAGAAAGATCTGTAGAACTTTTGGCAAACGGCAAAACAGTCATTTTTGCGGGAGGTACAGGCAATGCTTACTTTACAACCGACACGGCCGCCGCATTAAGAGCCGTAGAATTAAACGCCGACATATTATTAAAAGCAACCAAAGTGGACGGGGTTTATGACAGCGACCCGAAAATCAATCCTAAAGCGAAAAAATTCAAACAACTTACTTACCAACAAGTCTTAGAAAAAAATTTGAAAGTAATGGACTTGACGGCGATATCTCTATGCAGAGAAAATAATATTCCGATTATAGTCTGCGACATAAAGAATCCCCACAGCATCAAAAAAATATTAAAAGGCGAAAAAGTCGGGACAATAATAAAATAAAAAGTTGCTATGGAGTTAACATTATGGGAAAGGACTCTGGGATGGTTTTGGGCTTTCGCAATGGTTTTATTTGTGGGATTAATGCTTTTTTCGGTATTCATCCCGGCTATTAAAAACTTTAAAAATGACACCAAACAAATAAGAGCAAAACCTCTGTCGCGAAAGCAGATAAAGCATCTTATTATAATTTTAGTTGTGGGGATAATTTATATTATATTTTTATCATCTCCAACATTGCCCCGCAACAACCGTATGCTTGTCTTTTTTATTGGTAATCTAATTTTTGTGATATATATATTTAGAACGTACTATATTCAAGAAAAGGATAAAAAGAATAATACAAAAATTCCTTACAGGAGAAAGGTTTTATAAATGAACGCGGGGTTAATAGGCGGAATACTAGGAGTAACTATAGGAATTATAGGCGGGTTAATAGGAACTTATGCCAGCATTAAAAACACCAACGGCCCCAAGGAAAAAGCTTTTATGATTAAAGCCGCGATTGTTTTTTGGATTGCCAGTATGGTTTTTCTTTTATCACTTATCCTGCTACCTAAGCCATATAATTTCTTGCCGTGGATTGTATATTTAATAGCTTTACCAATGGCTATTATATATATCAATAAAAAACAACGTGAAATTCAAGAAAAGAAGAAAAAAGAATAGAAAATTTTTAACTTTTATAAGAGGGAGGATTTATGATTAAAGATATTTTGAAAAAAACAGAGGAAAATATGAAGCAATGCATTAACAATCTGAATCATGAATTCAGCGTTATAAGAACCGGCAAGGCAAGCCCATCGCTTCTTGATAACGTCAGGGTCCCTTATTATGGGACACCTACTCCGGTCAATCATTTGGCAACCGTAACGGCAGACGCCAGCTTAATTGTCGTAAAGCCATGGGACAAAGCTGTAATAAGCGAAATCAAAAATGCAATCTTAGCGGCTAACTTAGGTTTAATGCCTTCGATAGAAGGAGAAGGGATAAAAATACCGGTCCCGCCTCTTTCCCACGAAAGAAGACAAGAACTCATTAAAATCGTCCATAAAGTAGCCGAAGAAGCAAGGGTGTCCATTCGCAACAGAAGACGAGACGCAAAAGAAGAAATCGAAAAGACAGAAAAAGAAGAGCATATTTCTGAAGATGATGTAAAAAGAGGGTTGAAAGAACTCGAACAACTGACTTCCAGCTATATAGAAAAAATCAATAAGAGTTTGGCAGAGAAGGAAAAAGAAATCGGAACGGTTTAATGGTGCCTTTGTTAACCGGTTAACGGGTGAGCAGGTTAATGGTTAATCTTTAAACTGGCAAACTGGTTGGCCGGCTAACGAAATTCTCTTTTTATTACTACCAAAATAAGTGAGGTAAGGGTATTATGAAAAATTCTCCGGACATGGTCCCCCCACAAAACATAGAAGCGGAAATTGCTGTTTTAGGCTCTATCCTTCTAGATAAAAACTTAATAGATATTGCTGGGGAGAGATTAAAACCCGAACATTTTTACCAAAAAGAACACCAATTGATATTTAGAGCAATATTAGACCTTTATAACGACGACAAACCTGTAGATTTAATATCTCTCACGGATAGGTTAAAAAAGAAAGGCGAACTGGAAAAAATCGGCGGGGCTTCTTTTTTAAGCACTCTTTTATCCTCAATCCCAACTCCTGCAAATATAGAACATTATGCGACAATCGTTAGAGAAAAAGCTGTCCTGCGAGAACTCATAGATGTCTCTTCCGACATAATAAACAAATGTTATGCCGGCAAAGAAGATGGTTCCAAACTCCTCGACAAAGCGGAGCAAAACATCTTCAATATCGCTCAACAGAAAATTTCATCCGGATTCGTTTCTATAAAAGACCTCATTTCCATGGAAATGGTGGACGAACTCGTTAGAAGGAAGGAACACATTACAGGATTGCCCACCGGATTCAAGGATTTGGACGAAAGGACTTCGGGGCTTCATTCTCCTGAACTTATAATCATTGCAGGCAGGCCCTCTATGGGGAAAACAAGCCTTGCTTTAAATATTGCGAGGAATGTTGCTGTCGAAGAAAAAAAACCTGTCGCAATATTTTCTTTAGAAATGTCTAAGGAGCAGGTGGCGGAGCGACTTCTCTGTATGGAGGCAAGAGTTGATTCGCATAAATTGAGAACGGGATATTTAGCAGAGAAAGACGAGCCAAAATTATCAATAGGTGCGGGAGTTCTTTTTGATGCTCCAATATTTATAGACGATTCATCCACTCTTAATGCTTTGGAACTGCGAGCTAAAGCAAGAAGGCTTAAAGCAAAACAAGACGTTGCCCTTATTATTTTGGACTATATACAGCTTATGAGTTCAGGGACCGCATCCGAAAACCGCCAGCAGGAGATAGCCGAAATATCTCGGGCTTTAAAAGGCTTAGCCAGAGAATTGCAAATTCCTGTTATTGCCGTTTCCCAACTCTCCCGCAGAGTCGAGACGCGGGGAGATGACCGTCGCCCAATACTTTCAGACCTAAGAGAATCGGGGGCATTAGAGCAAGACGCTGATGTGGTTATGCTTTTATTAAGGGAGGAGTATTATAAGCAAGACGATGAGGAGTTAAAGGGAAAAGCAGAACTAAATATAGCCAAACAGAGAAACGGCCCCACAGGAACTATAAAACTATCTTTCATCAAGCAATATACGAGATTTGAGGATTTATCTTTTACAAGTGAAGAATAGTTCTATAGGAAATGTAAAAATCAAAAGTTAAAATGCAAAATGAACAACTTGAGGAAACCACTATAAATGATGAGCTTCGTTTTTTTACTGTCTTACTATTGACACTTGCTTGTTGTAGCTCTCTTATATCTATTGTTATATTACCTGAATTTATTGTTGGTCCACTTCATCCTGAAGGTATCGCTATCCCAAGAATAGCTGATGTGTGGCGTCCATACTTCCACGCGCTTCCTTCTATGACTAAGTTGTTAATAAGGTTTGGGGACGCGTATCTTTTAAGATATATTTTAACTGTTATTATTACCTTAGCTGCAATCGCCTTAGAAATAAAATATAAAAATCGCAAGCTTGCAGGATGTATACATGCGGCAATTTTACTATTAAGCATAATACTTAGCTATTTTATTTTTATATCAGCTTTGTTGCCTCTTATGCCTGCATGATAACTGACAATGCTAGGTTATCATTTGTAGAATTTGCTTTTTTTAGTCTTCGGTAATGTTACATTTTTGATATTTGATTTTTAATATTTAATTTTTTATCTAATTATATGGTAAACCCAAAGACGACTTTTGTTTGCCAAAACTGCGGTTATGCATCTATAAAGTGGTTGGGTAAATGTCCTTCCTGCGATAGTTGGAACACTCTCTTAGAAGAAACTCCCGTCGAAGTTCAAGATAAACATGTATGGGGGAATAAACCTGTCGTTCTTTCCCAAATACCTGCCCGCCCTCATTCTTCGGGAGCAGGCGGGAAAGAGCAAGAACAAACCTGCCTCGCCGGAAACGGCTCATCAAGGCAGGAAAGATTTTCTACTGGGATATCGGAACTAGACAGGGTTTTGGGCGGCGGCACAGTAGAAGGCGATGTTGTTCTAATCGGCGGCGAGCCTGGCATCGGCAAGTCAACGCTTCTCTTACAAGCTGCGGCAATGGCTTCGCAAAAAGGCAAAAAGGTCCTTTATGTTTCCGGCGAAGAATCACTATCTCAAATTAAACTGCGAGCCGAAAGATTAAAAATATTTTCATCCACTCCCAACAAACCTGCCCGCTCCGACGCGGCGTCGGAGCAAGCAGGCGGGCAAGCAGATTTAAGTATTCTTTGTGAAGTTAGTTTGGAAAGGATAAAAAAATTCATAGAAGAAACTTCGCCCGATTGGATTATTTTAGATTCCATACAAACAGCATATAAGCCGGGTGTTAATTCTTCCCCGGGCTCCGTATCACAAATAAGAGAATGCGCCTCCGATTTAATTCAACTTACAAAAAAGGGCTCTAAAGCCCTCTTTCTTATAGGCCATGTTACAAAAGAAGGTTTAATTGCCGGGCCCAGGGTATTAGAGCATATGGTAGATGCCGTCCTTTATTTTGAAGGAGAAAAAACGGGTCCTTTCCGCATTTTAAAAACTTTTAAAAACAGATTCGGCTCCACACAGGAAATAGGCGTTTTTGAAATGACCGAGAAAGGGTTAAAAGAAATCCCAAATCCTTCCGAAATTTTTATGTCACGCAATCCTTCGCCCGCCCCCGGAACCGTTATCGCCTCTTCTATTGAAGGAACAAGACCTCTTTTAGTAGAAATTCAAGCGCTTGTAACCACTTCCACATCAATGAATTTTCCCAGAAGAGTAATAGCAGGCGTGGATTATAACAGGGTGCTTCTTTTGCTGGCCGTTCTGGAGAAAACTTTTGGCGCGCCGCTGCATAAATATGATTTATTCGTTAATGTGGCGGGAGGCATTAAGATAGAAGAAACCGGGATAGACTTGCCGGTAATATTTGCAATTGTTTCTTCTTTAAAAAACAAACCCCTGCCCGCCGGCACTCTATTTGTGGGCGAAGTGGGCTTATCCGGCGAGGTAAGAGGCGTGTCCAATATTAAAGCAAGAATAAAAGAGGCAGAGAAATTGGGGTTTAAAAAGTGTATACTACCTTTTGTAAATTTGTCTTCATCCGCATCTGCCACAGGAACAAAGGCGGACAAGATCGAATGTATAGGCGTAAAAGATGTTGTATCTGCGCTTAATAAATTTTTCCCTAATTAAAGTGAGGTGATATTATGTTCGCAATTATAATTCGTGTTCTTTTTGCGGTTTTCTGCATAGTAACAGGCGCGTATTTCGCAGAGGGATTCGGTAATATTTTTCAGCCTGACGTTTGGGGCGTGCTCTGGGGAGCTGCATGGGCAACAGCTATTTTGTTTCTTGAGTGGGGATTAAGAAAAACCCCCCCGAAAGGGTTGGTTGCCGGCTCAATAGGTTTGATAATAGGACTTGTTTTAGCTAATTTAATTACAAGCACTGTTTTAAGTTTTCCCTTCACTCCCGAAGTGTCTATTATTTTAAGAGTGGGAATTGCTTTGGCTTTGGGATACTTGGGAATGATGGTCTCTTGGCGAAAAAGAGAAGAATTTAAAGTTGTTCTTCCGCAGCTTTCTCGGGATGAAGAGAAAAAATGGAAAATATTAGACACCTCCGTGATAATAGACGGACGCATTGCGGATATCGCGGAAACGGGCTTTCTTGAAGGAGTAATAGTAATACCCAAGTTTATATTAAACGAACTTCAAAAAATAGCCGACTCGACTATTCCTTTAAGAAGAAAAAGAGGAAGACGCGGATTGGATATTCTCAATAGAATGCAAAAAAGCGGCTCTTTGGAAGTTGTGATTGAAGAAAAGGATTTCCCAGACATAAGAGAAGTCGATTCAAAACTTATACAATTGGCAAAAACTTTAACCGGAATAATTGTTACAAACGACTACAACCTAAATAAAATAGCTAAATTGCAGGGAGTGGCCGTCTTGAATACAAACGAATTGGCTAACGCATTAAAACCGGTAATTCTGCCAAGCGAAGAATTAAAGATAAGAATAGTCAAAGAAGGCAAAGAGCCCAACCAAGGGATAGCATATCTGGATGATGGAACGATGGTCGTGGTGGAAAATGCGCGTGGCTTGATCGGCGAAGAATTGACCGTAGAAGTAACTTCGGTTTTACAAACTTCGGCGGGAAGAATGATTTTCGGGCAACAACAAAAAGGCAGAGGAAGTTCTCGTTCCCGCTCTTCAAAATAACAAAGAATAAATAGTAAGAATTATAGCCTCTCTCTCTGCTATTATTTGTTTTAAGGGTGCCGGAGGTGGGAGTTGAACCCACACGGACTTTCAATGTCCACTGGATTTTGAATCCAGCGCGTCTGCCAATTCCGCCATTCCGGCAACGAAGTCGAATAATTTTAACAGAAAACTTCTCTTTGGTCTTTGATTGTTTTCTTAAACGTCAAGGTTCTGGACTTCGAGCGCGTGGGTTTGTATATATTCTCTGCGCGGCTCCACTTCGTCCCCCATAAGCATCGTGAAAATTTCGTCTGCTGCATAAGCGTCTTCTAGCCGGATTTGCACGAGTGTTCTTTTTTCGGGATCCATCGTTGTCTCCCAAAGTTGTTCGGGGTTCATTTCCCCAAGCCCTTTATATCGTTGTATAGCAAGCCCTTTTCTCCCTAATTCCTTTATCTTCTCCAATAATTGTGGTCCTGAGAAAACATTGTATTCTTCATTATCGCTTTTTATTTTATATACGGGTTTTGTGGAGGGATGAAGGATATTAAGGCTTATGTCGTTTTCTTTTAATTTCGCTATAATTTTTTCAATCTGGCGAGATTCTGCAAACTCTATGACTTTCCATCCCGCTTGCGTATATCCGGAAAAAACATTGTGTTTTTTCGGGGTAGAACCAAAGTTTAAATCGCCCTGTTTTTCCGCCTGTTTGTTGTCTTCTTCGGGCGTGTCCGTGGCATTTGGCGGTTTATCTATTGTAGGCGTTTTTGCTTCAACTGTTTCCATAAAAGAAGCCAGCTCCTTTTCGGTATAGAAAAAGTTTTCTTCGTCTTCTTTTTTCACCCCATATAACGGTAGCTTTCCTTCCGGGGAGCTGCTTTTTAGATATTTTTCAAGAGTGACCCCTTTGCGTTTTAATGCGGGCGATATTTTTTCTACCTGGAGCAGAAGACTAATAATCTCTTTTGTTTTTTCCTCAGGTATGGCTTTCTTTTTCGCCACATCATAGACGTTTATCCCGTCGGTTGCTTCTTTGATAATAAATGCAGTGAGTTGCTCTTCGTTCTGGACATATATTTCTTTCTTCCCTCTCTTCACCTTATATAAAGGGGGTTGAGCAATGTGGATGTGCCCCTTTTCAATTAAAGGCGCCATTTGTCTATAAAAGAAAGTCAAAAGAAGGGTTCTGATGTGAGCGCCGTCTATGTCGGCATCCGTCATAAGAACAATACGGCCGTATCTTAGTTTACTAATATCAAAGTCTTCGTCTATGCCGGCGCCAAGGGCTGTTATCATGGTACATATCTCGTCGTTTCTTATAATTTTATCCATTCGCGCTTTTTGCACGTTCAAAATTTTTCCTTTTAAAGGCAGAATCGCCTGCGTTCTCCTGTCTCTTGCCTGTTTAGCCGAACCTCCGGCAGAATCGCCTTCCACCAAGAAAAGCTCGGTGTTTGCAGGGTCTCTGTCAGAGCAATCAGCAAGTTTGCCCGGCAATGTTCCCGAATCAAGCGCGCCTTTTCTTCTTACTAATTCCCGTGCCTTTCTTGCCGCATCGCGCGCTCTTGCGGCAGTAATACATTTTTCAATTACTTGCCGGGCCACGGATGGATTCTCTTGTAAAAACTCGCCCAATTTTTCGTAGGTGTAAGAGCTGACGATGCCTTGAACTTCGCTGTTTCCAAGGCGTGTTTTGGTTTGTCCTTCAAACTGGGGCTCCGGCAATTTTACGCTGATTATACCTATCATTCCCTCGCGTATATCTTCGCCTGAAAGTTGCAACGATTGTATTTCCTTGTCCGAATAATATTTATGCATATAATCATTTATTGCCCGCGTCAAGCCTGCCTTAAAACCCGAAAGATGCGTTCCGCCTTCATGCGTATTAATGTTGTTTGCAAAAGAGAATGTCTGTTCTTTGTATTCCCGTGTAAAAAGAATAGCAAATTCTATTATGACTTTATCCTTTATATTTTCGAAATAAATGGGTTTATCATGCAATATGCCCTTATTCTTACTTAAATATTGAACAAAAGACGCGATTCCGCCTTCAAAAAAGAATTTTTCTTCTTTGGTCGTTTTCTCGTTAAGGAAATTTATTTTTATGCCTTTATTTAAAAAAGCTAATTCGCGAAGCCTTGGAATAATAATATCGTCGTTAAATTCTGTAACCGTGAAGATTTTTTCGTCTGGGCTAAAAGCAATTTTTGTCCCGGTTTTTTGACTCTTTCCAACTACTTGTAATGACGTTGTGGCCTTTCCTCTGGCGAATTTCATGGAATATATCTTACTATCTCGCATAACCTCCACTTCCATCCATTCCGAAAGCGCACAGACAACAGAAACCCCAACACCATGCAAACCGCCAGCGACCTGATAAGCTTTGTTGTCAAACTTGCCGCCTGCATGCAGGGTGGTTATCACCACTTCCATTGCGGATTTGTTTGAGCCGGGATGATTATCAACGGGAATACCTCTGCCGTTATCAATAACCGTTACGGAGTTGTCAACATGTATGGTAATGCTTACTTCGTTGCAATACCCCGCCATTGCTTCGTCTATGGAGTTTGCAACAATTTCTTCTACTAGTTGGTGAAGGCCTCTTTCAGAGACGCTTCCAATATACATACTAGGTCTTTTTCTTACCGCATCCGCCCCTTTAAGAACATGGATGCTTTTTGCTGTATACTCTTTTTGTTCCTTCTTTTGCATTCTTCGCTCCGTTAAATATAAGATTTATTCATGCTTCAATCCTATTAGAGGTGGTTCTAACAATACGCGAGACGTTAAAGCATATACGCCTAACGAGATTCGCCCACCCTAAAGCTAATATCTTCTATCGCCTCTTTGTTAAAAGTTCGGTTTACCGCTTCTATTATTTTTTCTTTCTTAAACAGTAGTTCCTGTAAATAAACCGGGGCATTGACTATAATAATAAGCCTTTTTTTGTAAATTCTAAGCGGTTTGACGTGAGAACTTACCTTTTTCCCAAAAATCAAATTAAGTTGGTCTAAAACATTAGAAATTCTTGCCCTTTCTTCCTTTTGTCTCTGTATTTTTCCTAAAACCTTCTCTAATATTTTATTTAGAGGCTCCGGTCCCTTTTTAGCCATCTTATGTCTCCATCGGCATTAAAACGTACACAAACCTTTCGTTGTCCATGGGCCTGAATAGCGCGGCCTCTTTTGAAGAATTCAATCCCAACAAAACATCCTTGCTGTCTATAACTTTTAAAATATCCAACATATACTCGGGGTCGAACGCTATCTGCATCTCTTTTTCTCCGTTTTTAACCGTTATCTGTTCGGATGATTCCCCAACTTCGGATACGTTGGAGCTGACGACTATGGCGTCTTTCTTGACATCAAGCTTTACTGGGCCGCCCTTTTCCTTTGTCAAAATGTAGGCCCTTGTAACAGCTTCTATTAATTCTTGTCTGTTAATCATAAGTTTTTGCTGGAAGCCTTTGGGAATAACCTTGTTATAATCTGGAAACTCGCCCTCTATTAATCGCGATGTAAGGGAAACGCTTTCCTGCTCATCTTCTTTTGTTTTTGTCTGGCGGGTTTGGACGAAATTCACCTGCTTTTCTCCTAGGGTCAAGACCAGGTTCTCGTCTGTTATTATTCTCATAATTTCGTTGCACGTCTTCATAGGTAAAATACAACTTTTCTTTTGTTTTACGGCATCCTTTTTAAGGGTTTCTTCTATTAAAGAAAGCCGTCTTCCGTCTGTTCCGACCATTTCTAAACTGTCGCCTTTTATCAATAAATATACGCCCGTTAAAGTATACCGGCTTTCTTCTTTCGAGACAGCAAGAAGTGTTTTCTGAATCATTGATTTTAATATATCCCCTTTCATGTTTATCTTCTGCCCTACGATTTCCGGAAAACCAGGGAAGTCGTCGGGTGGGAGCGCGTTGATCCGCACGCGTGTTTTGGCGCATTTTATAGTCGTTGTGTTCTTCTCTGTGGAGATTTCGATTTCTCCTTTTGGAAACTCTCTTGTTAATTCCAACACTCTTTTGCCGGGCAGGGCTATTGTTCCTTCTTCTATGATTTCTCCTGAGACGTCACATTTAATTCCCGCTTCCAAGTCTGTGCTAAATAAAGATATTTTCCCGTTTTTAGTTGAGAGTAGAACATATGAAAGAATTGGTAATGTTGTTCTTATAGATATGACTCCTTGGATAATTTGCAGGCTCTTAAATAAGTCATTTTGTGTTGTTTTAATTCTCATTTTTCCTCCTTGTTTTATTTCTTTTTTATTTAATAAAACCTGTTTATTATTCTTAGTACCTTATATACTAAAAACGTCTTCATCTTAGTAGGTGTTGTTTATACAAGGGAAAAAGCCGTAATTCCTTATTTTTAATAATGTTAACTTCAATGTTTTTCTGTGGAGAGAAACTTTAATTATCCACAGTATCCCCATTATAGTTAATAATAGTATTTTTAATATATTCAACACTTTATGTTTTGTACTATCTGGTCTATCATTTGGTTAAGGTTCTTATCCGCTTTCTTTCTTGTTTTTATTGTGTTGCAAGCATGAATTACGGTTGTATGATCTCTTCCCCCGAAATTATAACCTATACCGGGCAACGAAAAATCGGTAAGTTCCCTTACTAAATACATTGCAATCTGGCGTGGGTAAACAATTGCTCTGTCTCTTTTTTTTGAATTCATCTCCGAAACCTTTATATTAAAAGCCTTGCTAACCTCCTCTTTAATTAAATCAATGGTTATTGGTTTTTTAAATTCGCTAACCTCTATCAAATCTTTTAAAAGCTCTTTGGCGACTCCCAGGTTTAAGCTCTTCCCGTTTAAAGACGAGTAAGCAACTACTCTTATTAAAGCACCTTCCAACTCTCTTATATTTGCCGTAATCCCCGAACAGATATAAGAGAGCACTTCTTCTGGCACATTGTACCCATAAAACGCCGCTTTTTTCTGTAGAATTGCCATTCTTGTTTCAAAATCCGCAGGCTGGATATCCGCAACCAACCCCCAGCGAAATCGAGACATAAGCCGCTTTTCCAGTGTGGGAATTTCTTGCGGCGGCCGGTCGCTTGAAACCACAATTTGCTTGTGAGCATCGTAAAGTTCGTTAAACGTGTGAAAAAACTCTGCTTCGGTGCTCTCTTTGCCTGCGATAAAATGGATGTCGTCGATTAAGAGCACGCCCAAAGAGCGGTAATTCTTACGAAATCTTTCGGTTGTCCTGTTTTGTATTGCGCCGATTAACTGATTGGTGAATTTTTCGCTGGAAATATATTGAATGTTTTTATCCCCGTGCTTACAGATAAGTTCGTTGCCGATAGCCTGCATGAGGTGTGTTTTCCCCAAACCCACGCCGCCGTAAATAAAGAAAGGGTTATAGGCTTTGCCGGGAGAATTGGCTACGGCCATTGCCGCGGCATGAGCAAACTGATTCCCGCCACCCACGACAAACTTATCAAAAGTATAGTTAGGATTAAGTCTAACGGAAAAACCGGTATCGTGTCTTTCGAAAAGCGAAGGGCCTTGTTTTTTTACCTTTTGCTTCCCCTTAGCTTCGTGGCATATGGAAAATTCTAATTTTATTTTCTGGTCCGCAACAGAAGACAGTCCCTTGTCTATTATTTCCTTATAATTTTTATGAATCCAATCAGCGAACAATTGGGAGGGCGCTTCAATGTTTAAGACGTCTCCTTTCGCCGACATAAATTTGAGTGGTTTGAACCACATATTAAAACTTTTCTCGTCGACTTGACCTTTTATTGCAAACAAGACCTTATCCCAGACACTATTTTCTTCAGATATGCTCATTCTCCACCCTTTTTATTCACAGGTTATCCACACTAAATAATGACTTATCAAGAGTCGGCGATGCAAGCGCCTGCATAAAGCGAGCGCTGCCGACGCAACCTTGTTTTGGTTTTTGCTTGGCAGGTAAAATTTTCAGGAAGCGGATAACTTCCAACAACTTGTCCACAATAATTCCTTTCCTTTTTAGGCATACTGGTTTACGTTATTATCTAAAAAATAATATCTTAAAATGAACGATGGGGCGACCTATTTACTCTTATTTTACTCTAATAGTAAGATGTTTTCAAGTGCATGGAGATTAAACGCTTGCCTTACGCCTATCGGTTTTAAAATACGCAGGACGCAGGGAGCGGATAAAAATTATATAGGTCAATAATGCCATTTTTCTAAAGATACGGGTTTTACCGCTTGGATTTTTTCACCCAGAAAGAGCTTGGCTAATTGGGAGAATTTATCCGGGTCATCACTTACGTAAAAACTATAATTAGGCGAAGAACTGCCGCTATCATTTAACAACTTTTTTTCTGTAAGGAGTTTTTTAAAGCAGAGCGCTGTCTCTATCGAAGCATCTACCAACGTTACGCTTGAACCAAGTTCCTTACGAAAAAGCCGTTTTATTAAAGGGTAATGAGTGCATCCGAGAATAAGAGTGTCTATATAGGCTTTCTTAAAAGGCGCAACATATTCTTTTAGAATACGCGACATAACACCCTTCTTACTCCAGCCTTCTTCGATAAGGGGGACCAAAAGAGGCGCTGCGACACTAATTAAAGTTATTTTAGGATTTGCCTTTTGTATAAAAGACTGATAACTGTTGCTTTTAATAGTTGTCGTTGTGCCTATAACGCCGATTTTATTGTTTTTTGTTATTGTTATCGCTTTTTGTGCTGACGCCTCTATAACTCCAAGTACGGGTATTTTAAACTTTTTCTTTAAATCCGACAGGGCCGTTGAAGAAGCGCTGTGGCAGGCAACTAGTAAGGCTTTTACTCCTTGTTTTTCCAGGAAATCCGCAATTTGAAGGGAAAAGTTTTTAATAACATTTGCAGACTTTGTTCCGTAAGGAAGATGCGCGGTGTCTCCAAAATATATTATTTGCTCGTTTGGAAGAATTCGTTTTATACTTTTTAAGAGAGTCAAGCCGCCCACGCCGGAATCGAACATGCCTATGGGGCTGTTGCGATTGCGGTTCGACGACTCCGAAGAGGACGAGTGTCGGACTCCTTCGGAGATTGCGGATTGCGGATTTTGGATTGTATTCATGTTTAAATTATTTTGTGAAACCTGCGCTTAAGTCAAACGCTTTTTTGAATTGCAAAACACTTTCTGCTAAGTTCTCTGCCAGGAGTTGCCTGTGTCTGCCATTTCTAAAAAGCCTTTCTTCTTCGAAATTATTTATAAATCCAAGTTCTACCAGCACAGCAGGCGATTCAATCCCTTTAAGCACGTAAAAGAGCGCGGATTTAACACCCCTGTTCGGCGTAGAAAAAACCCCGTCCAAATTAGATTGAATTATTTCTGCCAGCATTTTACTCTCTTTTCTATATTCGGTATAGGTCAAATCGGCTAGTATTGTTAAAAGTTTTTTGTTTTTGTTGGAGTGGTGCGGTTCCATCATAAGCACAGAATTTTCTACTGCTTCTACTGCTCTTGCAAGGTCATCGGTTGCAGGAGACAAAAAATAACTCTCAAAGCCCTGCGCCTTGGAGGAAAAAGCCGAATTGCAATGAATTGACAGGAACAAGTCTGCATTGGAACTATTTGCGAGCACGACTCTTCTTTGCAGGGAGGCGAACTCGTCTTTGTCTCTGGTTAAAACAACTCTTATGCCCTGGCTTTTTAAAATTTCTCTCAATCTTTTTGCTATATCAAGTGTAACCGTTTTTTCCATTAAACCGGTTGGACCTATCGCCCCCGCATCTTTTCCGCCGTGCCCGGCGTCAATCACAACAGTTTTTAGAAAAACGGAGGTTATTTGTTCTATCGGGGCGATGGAAGTTTTTCCCGATATATCTATGATAACGCGAGGGGGGTTGCGCAGAGAAGAAACATGATACTCGGCAGGCGACTTTTCTAAATTAATTGTAATTTGAGAGCGGCTGTAAGAGATATTTTTGATCAATCCGTCATTAACGTCCCAGCGGTTTTGGTTAAGCGTGGTTTTTAGTTCGGGAATACTTAATAAAATAGCGCCAGAAGAACTTCTCTTTGCTCTGTATCGGGATATTCTGTCAATTTCTATGACTATTCGAGTTTTGTCCGGTCGGCTGTTGTATCTAACGTCTTTTAATCGGACTTGAGTAGATGCTTTTAACGGAAGAGTCAGCGAAACTAATAAAAAAAGAAGTAAAATTCTTTTATTGTTTGTCATTATAAAGCACCTCGCGGAACCTATCTTTGGGACACAGTGTCCACCTCGGAAAAGCTGCTGTTGTTATGTTCGAAGTTTTGGCTCATAAAAATTTACGTTGTGGAATAATAGAATTTATCAGTTATTTTTCGCATTATAATGCCTTTAGATATAAAAATCTTAAAATAAACAATGCAGCAAGAAGATATACAAGCCAAGAAACTTTTTTGCCTTGACCCGTAAAGAGTTTTAGCGCGGAATAACTGATAAAACCAACGGCTATGCCCGTGGCAATACTAAAAGTAAGAGGCATAACCAAAATTACCAAAAACGCAGGAATAGAATTGCTATAGTCTTTCCAATCAATGTTTACAATCGAACGAAGCATCATACTCCCGACGAGAATCAGCGCGGGCGCCGTAATAGGCCTTAATGATGCCCCTGCGGCCATCTGATAACCTCCGCCTATCATCTGCACCAACGGCGAAAAAAACAGCGCTGCCAAAAACGCAAGACCCGTAATAACATTTGCCAACCCCGAACGGCCGCCGCTTGATATACCAGCAGCGCTTTCGATGTAGCTGGTTACCGTCGGCGTTCCGCACATAGCTCCGACACAAGTTCCTACAGCGTCGGACATCATCGCCTTTCCTGCGCGGGGAAGTTTGCCTTGCCTCATGAACCCCCCCAATTCAGCAACTCCCGCCAATGTCCCGACGGTATCGAAGATATCCATGAACAAAAATACGAATATAATTGATAAAAGCCCCCAATTAAGCGCACCTAAAATGTCCATCTGCAAAAATGTTGGCATCATAGATGGCGGACGCGATATAAAACCCTGATATTTGACGATGCCAAAAGGGATGCCTGCCGCCGCGGTGACGAGTATTCCCCAAAGTATCGCGCCTTTTATGTTTTTGATTAAAAGCACGCCTGTGACGATAAGCCCAAACAGAGCCAAAAGCGTCGCAGGACTGGTTACATCGCCCAATGTAACCAAAGTCGCCGGAGCAGAAACAATTACGCCTGCATCAATAAGTCCGATAAACGCAATAAGCAGTCCTATTCCACAGGCGGTGCCATATCTGATACAACTAGGTATTGCTTCTATAATCGCCTGCCTTGCTTTCGTTGCGGTAAGAATAATAAAAAGAATTCCTTCGATAAAAACGGCGCCCAAAGCAACCTGCCAGGAAATCCCCATTGCAAGACAAACTGTATAAGTGAAAAAAGCGTTCTGTCCCATCCCAGGAGCAAGAGCGATTGGATAATTGGCATATAATCCCATCATAATCGTAGCGACTGCCGCAGAAATGCAAGTTGCTACCATCGCGGCGTTGAAATCCATGCCCGTTTGAGAAAGCATGGCAGGATTGACGAAAATGATGTAAGCCATCGCCATAAAAGTAGTTATACCTGCGATGACTTCCGTGCGGATATTGGTGTTTAATTCTTTGAGTTTGAAGAATTTTTCTATTGTATTACGCATTGCTCGTGCCACCCTATAAGTTTTGTTCTCCTTGCTAAGTTTTCTATTTAAAATTTAGATAGCAACTCAAGACTTAAAAAGCGTCTCCTTTAATCTTCTACGCCCTATCGTGAATTTATAAAACTTTTCTTTCTGGCGAGCTTCACTTAATGTTTTTAATAACTCACTGTGTATTATTTTATAAGGACGATACGGACGTGAAGACTTTACTCGTCCAGCATTGTGTTCTGCTAAACGTTTCTCGATGTTGTCGGTAACGCCAGTATATGTTCGTGTCTTTGATTCATTCAGCAAAATGTAAACATAATGCATACTTATTATCTCACGTTTGCAGGGCCGGACCCACCCTCAAATTTACAAAGCAAATTGTAGAGGCGAGATCTCGCGGCGGACTCGTCATCCGCCACCTTTGGTGGCGAGATGTCGAAGTCTCGCCACTTTTTGCAATGCAAAAAGTGGCGGAGAGGCAGGGATTCGAACCCTGGATACCTTGCGGTATACACGCTCTCCAAGCGCGCGCTTTCGGCCGCTCAGCCACCTCTCCA
>CAZNJA010000022.1:0-20101 GCA_964573245.1 uncultured bacterium | reverse complement strand
TACTCCAATCTGTTTTGCAAGAAGCTTTTATAATCAATTGGGAATACCTCATGTAGTTGTATCCAGGTGTCTTTTTTAAAAAAATCTTTATTCGTAGGAATAAAAAACAAAGACGAGTTTTTATGACAGCCGTAAATATCAGGTTTATTTTTAGTTTGAGTAGTGGTTCTGACAATTAGATAGGGTTCTTCTTTCTTATAATCAGGCTCATTTAAAATAATGAGCAGTTTCTCGCCAGTCTCTCCGTCTGTAAATTGGAATTTTTTATGAAAAAGAATAGTTCCCCGGTCCACAATATCAGAAGTTTAAGAAAATAGTTTAAACATTTCTTCTCTTAAATGTATACGTTCTTTTGCCGTATCTTCATCTATCTTAGCTTTATCATCCAAAGCAAGATAAAAATCTATTTTCTTGTATAATCCTTTCTCTTTTAGAGTTTTCTCCCAAGGTGTATTTTTTAAATGTGTTACCTCTATCATCATATCTGCTTTGGCATCTCTAAAAATAATAGCTACTTTCTCTAGTAATCTTTTTTCTCTTTCAGAAAAGATTGTTAAATCACACTTATTTTTAGGAATAAAGTTAGTAATCCTTATCCCTGAATCTGTTGTTTCTTCTAATATTGCAATATTATCCCTAAACTCATTCGACAATTTATTATCTTTGATTGCGTTATGCAGTTTTAGCGGTACCGGACCTTTTTTCAATGTAAAGTATTCAAAATTGGTAACTGGTCTTCCAACTTCCCTAAAGTGCATGAAATCCAAAAAGTATAACAGTTTAAAGAGCTTTGTTTTATAGGGATATTTGACTTTAGGTATGAAATAAAGCAAAGCGTTTACAGCTTTCTTTTCTCCAACATCAATGATTTTCATCTGGCTTTAATAGCTAATTTAAAATTAATTCAATAAAATGTCAAATGCTTTTTAAAAGATGCTAAATTTTAGATGCTCGTTAATGAATTTATGTTAATCCTTGAAATCTACTTTATTCTTCTCCCACCATGAGTACCAAGACTCAAAATCAAAGGGTTGGATTTTCTGTTCTGTTAATTTATTTAATGTTCTAAATGCAGCAGCGCATACTGCTAAACTATCGTCCTTCCTTAGTCTCTCGATAATTTGTGGAATTGCACTCTTATCATCTTTTTCGTAAAGCGTATCCATTATGCCTTTGCGTATTCTTGGATCTGAGTGAGATAATCCATTAATGAGTTCCTCGACATCAGCCTCAATACCAGGTTTCGTGCCTATAGTAACACTTCCTGCAAGATAGAACCCTACGGATTGATACGATTCTGTAATTTTGGAAATCGTAGTTTTAGCTAGCTCTGCTATTTCTAGATTAGAACTACTTTCCGATTTCTTTAATTCCTCATATGCTCCCCTGTCATCTGATTGAGCTTTTGCTACTAGTAGCAAAGCAGGTAAAACCTCTGCTTTTTTATTGAAATCCTCCTTAAAATTCTCGATGTTGTCCTTAATATTATCAACACTATTGACTATTGGTACGGTTTTTTCAGTTATACGTTTTTCTATAATTTCATCTGCAACTTTGTCTATTCTTTCTACCGCTTTGGTTTCAACTAATTTGGCAATATTTTCTTTTCTAAATTCTTCGTCAATTCTATTCTCAACTCTTTCTTTGACTATATCGAGTTCGTCATTAATACCCTGCCTTGTGTCAAAAAGCAAAAAAGTTCCTATACCCAGACCTACTGCAAATAATATCGTTATGAGTGTTCCAAGCCGACGGTATGCATCCCAAGTTCTATCTATTTGGTTAGAAGCATGCTCTGAGAGTTTTACATATTCATTTGTCGAGATTGTATCTTTCCTGTTTTCAGGTTTATTACTTTGTGATATTTCCATTACAAATCACCTCCCTCTAAATAATTGAAACTGATTATATCCTCACAAAAACGGATTGGCAATTGATTTTGAAATTTGGTTGCTGTTTATGGTTTTTGACTTAATACTTACTACTTAATTCTTATTCCGGATGTACTCATCCATTGCCTTCGCTGCTCTGCGTCCCGCGCCCATTGCTTCTATGACTGTTGCGGCGCCGGTTGCGATATCACCACCTGCGAAGACGCCTTTGATGGATGTTGCGCCTGTTTTTCCGTCCGCGATTATGGTCCCGTCTTCGCGTGTTTTAAGGCCTTTAGTATAAGATGCTATGAGAGGATTTGGCTTTTGCCCTATTGCTATAATCAGTGTGTCCAGAGGAATGGAAAAATCGGAATTTTTCACCGGTATTGGTCTTCTTCTGCCGGATTCGTCAGGTTTGCCGAGCTGCATCTGTAGACACTCTAATTCTTTTATCCATCCTTCATTATCCGTTTTTATTTTTACGGGTTGTGTGAGGATTTTGAATTTCACTCCCTCTTCTTTTGCGTTTTCTCTTTCTTCTATTCTTGCGGGCATTTCTTTTTCGGTGCGGCGGTAGATTAGATATACTTCCACGCCTAACCTAACTGCTACGCGCGCTGAATCCATAGCAACATTTCCTCCGCCTATTACTCCGACTTTTTTGCCGACTTTTATGGGGGTGTGATACTCTTCGTCGTGCGCTTTCATTAAGTTTGCGCGGGTTAGGAATTCGTTTGCCGAATATACGCCGTTTGCATTTTCCCCTTCTATATTCAAAAACTGCGGAGCGCCTGCGCCGCTTGCGATGAATATTGCTTTATATTCTGCTTTAAAAAGTTCGTCTATCGTAAAAGTTTTTCCTATTAATACATCGCACCTAATTTTAACTCCCAAATCTTTGACATATTGAATTTCACTGTCAAGAATATCGCGGGGCATACGAAATTCCGGTATGCCGTATCGCAGGACCCCGCCTGCTTTGTGCAAACTTTCGAATATTGTTACGTCATATCCCATTTTTGCAAGTTCGCCTGCGCAGGTTAAACCCGCGGGCCCCGAGCCGACAACCGCCACCTGTCCCCCCTGCGTGTTTCCGGAGGAAACAAGGGGGGATTGTCCCTCATCCGAAGCGAATCTTTCGAGCGTTCCGATATCAATGGGTTTACCTTTTTTGCCTAATACGCAGAGCGCTTCGCATTGGATTTCCTGCGGGCATACTCTTCCGCATATTCCCGGCAGGTTATTGGCTTCTTTCAGTGTTTTTATCGCTTCGTCAAATTTGCCCTCGGAAATTTCTTTTATGAATTTTGGAATGTTTATCTGGACAGGGCATCCGTTAACGCAAAGAGGTTTTTTGCACTGCAGGCATCTCTTTGCTTCGGCTATTGCTTCCTGTCTGCTGTAGCCCGAAGCAACTTCCTCAAAGTTTTTAATTCTTTCTTTTACAGGTCTTTTTGTCATTTTTCTAAAAGTTTACAACTATGCCTTTCTTCTTCCAAGAATCTGTTGTTTCTATGTATCAATTCGTCAAAGTCAACTTTGTGGCCGTCAAATTCGGGCCCGTCAACACAGGCAAATTTTGTTTCGTTTCCCACCCTCACACGACAACCGCCGCACATACCCGTGCCGTCTATCATTATCGGGTTCAGGCTGACTATTGTAGGTATCGCTTTTTGTTTTGTTATTTCACTTATTATCTTCATCATGATAAGCGGGCCTATTGCAATGACTCTGTTAATTTGTTGCCCCGATGACAAAATTTCTTTCAACTTATCCGTTACAAATCCTTTCTTTCCGTAACTGCCGTCGTCGGTGGTTATGTGAACTGATGCACTTATCTTTTTTAGTTCATTTTCAAGGATTAAAAGTTCTTTCGTTTTTGCGCCGATGATTGTTATGACTTCGTTTCCTTTTTCTTTTAGCGCTTTTGCAATCGGATACATTACGGCGGTTCCCACCCCGCCGCCGATACATACTACTTTGCCGAATTTATCTATTTCGGACGGATGGCCGAGCGGGCCCATTAGGTTGGATATTATATCGCCGACATTCATCTTGCCGAGTTCTTTTGTTGTTCTGCCTATTTCCTGAACGATAATTCTTATAGTGCCTTTTTCCCTGTCCCAATTATTTATTGTAAGAGGTACTCTCTCCCCGTATTCGGAGACCATCAATATGACGAAATTACCCGCCAGGCATTTTTTTGCGATGTCGGGAGCATAGATATCAAATAATTTAATGCCCGGAGCAATTTCTTTTTTATTTATTATTTCGTTTTGTTTCATGTTTTTTTTCAACCTTTAATAACAATATCGAAGCTCTATGGATTCGTACTTTTCTTGTCGCTTTGGCAAAACAGAATTATATCCGCCTACGGCGAGACCTCGCCAGCAATTGCTGGCGGGTTAAACCATAAAAAAGTTATTTTGTAATTGTTTGGTAACTTTGTTGGTCTTCTTTGACCGGAAAGATTTTACACCTTTGTTATATCTTATAATAGAGCCATATGGCGCCAACGATTCCAAACACAGAAAGCAGATTCAGTTTCATTCCTATCCCGAAAGTAAAACTTAACACTGCCAGGTCCAGCGTCGTGGCAGGGCTTAAAGAAAGCGATATTCCCGTCACTAGTATTTTGTTCAACACTCCGCCGGTGACTATTAACCCCAGGATTTCGCCAAAAACGCCTCCTAAAATAGCGCCAAGAATTACTATTGCGATAAAGAACGCAGCGCCTTTGCCTGTGCCTTGTCCGTTCATGTGTTTATCCTCCTCTTAAGAATAACTTATTCGGATTTTCGTCTTCTTTTCCAGATTACCCCTTCAGCAGTATCCTGCAAAACAATTCCTTTTTCAAGTAGTCTGTCCCGCATTTCGTCCGCCTTTGCCCAATTTTTTTGCTTTCTGTATTCTTCGCGTTTCTGTATCAAATTGTTTATTTCTTTGGGTATTTTTGCGGTCGTTTCGATTTTGTCCAAGTCTAATCCCATCACTTTATCGAATTCGAGCAATAACTTATATTTATCTTGATTGCTTATATCTTTTTCATTCCTTAAGAGTGTCCATATAACCTCTAAAGCCTTCGGCATGTTTAAATCGTTGTTTACCGCTTCGCGGAATCTTTCAATATAAGTTTCAACCTTATCTTTTTTTGTTTCCCTGCCCGCCGAATCTTCTGTGGCGGGTTCTTTTATAATTTTTACGGTTTCTCTCAAAGTCAACAAGGTTTTTTGCGCGCTGTCCAATCCTTCCCAGTCAAAATTCAGCTTTTTTCTGTAATGCGTATTGAAACACATATATCTGTAAGCCAACGGGTCGTAATTTTTGTCGATTAGGGTTTTTAATGTGATAAATTCTTCTTTGGACTTGGCCATTTTCCCTTCTTTCATAATGAGAAATTCGCCGTGAAGCCAGTAGTTGACCCATTTCTTACCTGTTGCCGCTTCTGCTTGAGCAACTTCATTTGTATGATGAATAGAAATATGGTCGACTCCTCCGCAGTGTATATCGAATTGTTCTCCGAGGTATTTCATTGACATTGCCGAGCATTCTATATGCCAGCCGGGCCATCCTTCTCCCCACGGAGAGTTCCATTTCAAGATATGTCCTTTGAATTTCGAACCCTTGATAGAAAACCATAAGACAAAATCTCTCGGGTGTCTTTTTTCTTCGTCTATTTCGGTTCGGGCTCCTGCTTGAAGGTTTTCCAAATCAAGCCCCGCAAACTTTCCGTAATCGGCGAATTTGCCCGTGTCAAAATATACATTCCCGTTTTTGCCGATATAAGAATAACCGTTTTTCTCTATTCTTTGGATTAATTTAATCATATCCGCGACATGTTCCGTTGCTTTGCACCAGATATTCGGCTCCAGGATATTTAGATTAGAAAGGTCTTCTTTGAATGCTTTTGTGTAAAAATCGGCTATTTGTTCGGGGGTTTTTTCTTCGCGTTTGACCGCCAAATCCATCTTGTCTTCGCCTTCGTCTTCGTCGGAAGTGAGATGCCCCACGTCGGTAATATTCATCACATGATTTACATTGTAGTTATTGTATAAGAGAACTCTTTTTAAAATATCTTCGAAGATGTAAGTCCTCAAATTGCCGATGTGCGCGTAGTTGTAAACAGTCGGCCCGCAGGTGTAAAAACCGACCTGCTGTTTATTAATGGGTTCGAAAACTTCTTTTTCTTTTGTGAGAGTATTCTGGATTTTCATGAAACTGTTCTCACTTCAGTGTCTGCTTCATTGTTGAATGCTTTTTTGGGTGTAATTCCGTCAGCTATTGTTGCAGCCAGTATGGTTTTGATTATGGCGCCTGCAACGAAGGGAAGGAACCCTGCTAAAAGCAATTGTTTAAAAGTAGGGAAAGTGCCTTTTACGACTTTAAACCAAATTCCCAGTTGAAATAATCCTAAACCGTAAATGAAAACGAAATTTGCAAAAAGCATTAGGAAGAACATCGATTTAAAACTTCTCATCCTTACATATTTATCAGTGAAATGTCCTACAAAAAGGGCGGCGAGTATAAATCCTATCAAATATCCTCCTGTTGGACCTGCGAGGTAGGCATATCCGCCTTGCGCTCCGGCGAACCACGGTATTCCCGCCGCGCCCAAGAGCACATATATTGCCTGGCTTATTCCGCCCCAATTTTTACCGAGCAGAACACCCGCCATCAAAACCGCAAACGTTTGTCCCGTAATCGGAACGGGAGTAAAGGGAAGATATACTCTTGTCTGAGCCATAATTCCCGTAAATCCTGCCATTAAAAATGCCAAGACTATTTTGTCTGCTATAGCTAACTCGCAGCGTCTTTTAAATACTAAATGTCTTGTTTTGAAATATGTATCAGCTACTCTTGCTACTTCCATTGCTTGTTCCTCCTAATTTTTTCTATATATATTTTTTGCAATTCATCTTATTTTTCTTATTCTGTGCGGGGGCCAATAAATGACCTCTGCCTTACCTATTAAATTTTCTTTTGGAACAAAACCCCAATAACGGCTATCTTTTGAATTGCCCGTATTATCACCGAGAACGAAATAACTATCAAGAGGAATTTTTATTTCCTCAGTTGCAAAGTTTTTTTCGGAGATATAGTGTCTTTGCGTTATGCTAAATGGCTCTTCCAACGGTTTTCCATTTATATAAATTTCCCCATCGCTTATTTTAACGGTTTCTCCGGGTAAGCCGATTAATCTTTTTATAAACGGCTTCCTCGGCAGTTTCCTGAAACTGCTCTTAGGCGCTCCGCATGCGGGGCAAATCCAGTCGTCCGGTAATCTATCAAAAGGGATATTCCCGTATTGAACTTTATCGTAATCTTCCCGATATTCATAAGTATATCTATATTCGTATCTATTAAATAATCCTAAAAATTTATATTTATACATACACTCTGTGCACCCGTATTCTACAACAGGGTATAAAAACACAATTACGTTTCCGCGCTGGGGTTCTCTTATTTTATAAATGAGTTTATTGACTAAAGGATGGTCACCTACTTTTAATGTAGGCAGCATCGAGCCGGAAGGGATACGGTACGGCTGAATGAAAAAAGTGCGGATGAACATAGCAACGATAAAAGCAATTAATATAGACTGAATCCATTCTTTTGCAACTCTTTTAAGTTCTGTTTTCTCCACCATCTTCTGTTTCCTATTGCTCATAATAAGTTTTTTTATACAAGAGTATTGATTCTAGATACTAGATTCTTGATGCTAGTTAACAGATTCTCTTTTTTATGTTTTTTACAAGTATCAAGTATCCAGCATCTAGTATCCGTTTCTTAAACTTTCATTTCCCCATCATCTTCCTGAATCCCTCTTCATATAAAATTGTTATTCCCAGTTTCTTTGCATCATCAGCCTTTGAACCGGGATTGTTCCCGACTACTACATAATCGGTGCTACTGCTAACGCTTGATGTAACTCTTGCGCCTAAATCTTCTGCTGTCTTTTTTGCTTCGCTTCGCGTAAACGATTCCAGTTCGCCTGTGAAAACTATTGTTTTTTCTTTAAGAGGCAGTTCTTTTTTTTCTTCTTTCTCAGTTTCCTGAATGTGGACGCCAAAATCAAAAAACTTGGATATTACATTTCTGTTTTTTCCATTACCGAAAAAAACCACTATACTTTCTGCAACTTTGGGCCCAACTTCAAAAATGGATTTTAGCACATCAACGTTTGCATTCATAAGATTTTCGAGATTTTTAAATTCTTTTGCCAGAACTTGTGCCAAATGCTCCCCTACATTGGGTATACCGAGCGCGTAAATAAATCTGTTTAAACTGATATTTTTAGCATCTTCTAAAGCATCTGCCATATTTTGAGCGGATTTTTCGGCAAATCTTTCAAGCGGCAGAAAATTGTCTTTGGTCAGTTTGAATATGTCGGAAATGTCTTTGACCATGCCTTTTTCTGCGAGAACATCGACTATTTTTTCGCCGAGCCCTTCTATGTCAAAAGCACCTTTTGATGCAAGGTGCTGAATGGCTCTTTTAAGTTGTGTGGGGCAGGATGTTCCACCACTGCAGAAGTGGTATGCACCCTCCTGAAAGACTTCCGAGCTGCAAACAGGGCACCTTGCAGGCATACTGAAAGGTTTACTTCGTTTTCCCCCTTTTTCGGGCTTGCCCGCCAAAGTAGTAGTGGCGGGAATTCTTTCGACAACCGCCGGTATAACATCGCCAGCGCGTTCTATCCTTACTTTATCTCCGATCCGTATATCTTTCTTTTTTACTTCACCTTCATTATGAAGCGTTGCTCTGCTTACGGTTACTCCGCTTAAATCAACGGGCCTAAGCAATGCCACGGGAGTAAGTTTCCCCGTCCTTCCCACTTGCACAACAATATCCTGAACTTCCGTGATTTCTTTTCTTGGTTCAAATTTATATGCAACAGCCCACTTTGGCGAGCGTGTCCTTGTACCGAGCTTTTCATGTGATAAGAGATTGTCTACTTTTATGACAACGCCGTCTGTTTCAAACGGCAGATTGTCTCTTTTTCTTTCTAATTTGTGATGAAACTCGATTGCCTCCTGAATGTTTTTACATAACTTGAGGTGCGGGTCTATTTTAAATCCCCAATCCTTGAGCGTTTCTATTTCTTCCATATGAGTATTTAATTTTTTACCTTCCACATGCATTATTTCGTATGCGAAAAAGGTGAGATTTCTTTCTGCGGTTATTTTGGAATCAAGTTGTCTTACAGAACCGGCTGCGGCATTTCTCGGATTTGCGAATGCCTGTTTATCCATTTCCGTCAACCTTTTATTAAGTGCCTGGAAATCTTCAAGAGTCATCATTGCTTCCCCGCGGATTGATACTTTCAAAGGAATGTTGCTATCAATCAGCCGCAAAGGAATCGTCTTTATTGTTTTTATATTTGCCGTTACATCTTCGCCGTTTGTTCCGTCGCCTCGTGTGGCGCCTCTGGTTAAAATGCCGTTTTTATATATGAGCTCTACAGAAACCCCATCAAATTTCGGCTCGGCGACATATTGAACTTTATCCCCGCCTTGCTCGCCTCGCTTCGCGGGCGAAGCGGGATGAGACGAAGGCGAGGCAGGTTCGTTAAGCCCCTCGCGAACTCTTTTATCGAACCTTTCCACTTCCTCCTCTTTTGTTGTTCCGTCTAAGCTGAGGATTGGTTTGACATGTTTTACGGTTTTGAACTTTTCCTGGGGAGGTGCGCCGACTCTTTGAGTTGGAGAATCGGGGGTTTTTAATTGCGGGAATTTATCTTCTAATTCTTTTAATTCCCTAAGGAGCTTGTCATATTCCGTATCGGAAATCTTAGGCGCATTTTCAACATAATAGAGCCTGTTATGACGCTGGATTTCTTTCTTTAGTTGCTCTATTTGTTTTTTCGCGCTTGAAATGTCCATAAGTTTGTAATTACTGTCATTGCGAGCGACCAAAGGGAGCGTGGCAATCTTTTTACTTGAGATTGCTTCGTCGTTCTACTCCTCGCAATGACATCATAGTGCTTATTATAAGAAATAATGGAAGTTTTGTATAATAATGAGGTATGTCTTCTACAAAGGATATAAAAAAAGTCTACCATAAAATCCACAAAAAAATAGAAGCCCGTCTGGCTGAATTCAAGAAGCTTTTTCAAGAAGGGACAGAAAAAGACATATTCTCGGAACTGGCATTCTGCATACTCACCCCACAATCCAAAGCTCAATCATGCTGGTGTTGTGTAGAGGAGTTAAATAAGAAAAATTTAATGTTTGAAGGCAACTGGAAAAATATTGTTAAAGAGCTGAACAGGGCGCGGTTTAAAAACAAAAAAGCACAGTACATAATATTGGCGAGAGAGAAGTTTATGTCAGGTGGGAAATTGAATATCAAATCTAAGCTTAAACAGTTTAAAAATGCGCATGAAGCGAGGGAGTGGCTGGTTAATGGTACTCGCCTCGTTAGAAGTCCCTCCGACGTAACGTCGGATGGCAGTCCCAACACCTGCCTTGATGAGACAAAGGCGAGGCAGGTAAAGTCGAGACTTACTTTTAACGGGGTAAAAGGAATGGGATATAAGGAAGCGAGCCATTTTTTAAGGAACATAGGGTTTGGTGAGGAACTCGCAATTCTTGACCGACACATACTGAAAAATTTGAAAGAATTCGGTGTAATAGATGAAATCCCATCTTCAATATCAAAGAAAAAATATATGGAAATTGAAAGCAAAATGAAAGAATTTTCAGTAAGTGCTAATATACCTATTGACCATCTTGATTTGGTGTTTTGGTATAAAGAAACGGGAGAGATTTTTAAGTGAAAAATGAGGGATGAAGGATGAGAGACGAGGGACGAAAAAATAGAAGAAAATTACATCCTTCGTCCAAGCGAATGAAATGAGCGGACGTCCATCGTCCGTCGCTAACCTAAAAAAGGAGGTGTGTTATGCCGGATTTCGGGACATCGTTTTCGGGATTAAAGAATGACCGCAAGCTTACAAAAGAGGAGTTGATTCGCGCGGTAAGGTTTTTAATTGCTGCGGAATATGAGGCGGTCCAGCTTTATACACAGCTTGCAGAATCAACAGACGATAAGTTGGCTAAGGATGTGTTGGTGGATATAGCCGATGAGGAACGTGTTCACGCGGGAGAGTTCTTAACGCTTTTAAAACAACTTGCTCCTGATGAAGAAGGATTCTATACTAAAGGAGCAAAAGAAGTAGAAGAAATGATTGAGAAGCTGAAAAAGGGTAATGGGTAACGGCAATGAAGCCCGTATCGTTTGACGGTAAAGGTTACGTTTAAAAGACGATAGACGTAACCCAATGACGAAACGGGCATCGTAACCCTAACCGAATAACGATATTCAATAATGTTACCTAAAAAAATAAAAAATAGGATTTTAACTGCTCAGAGAAATGAGATAACAGAGCATTTTATTTACAGAAAGCTTTCACAATCAGCAAAAAATCCTAAGAATAGGGAAGTATTGAAGAACATCTCTGAGGATGAGCTGAAGCATTATCATGTCTGGAAAGGTTATACAAAGAAAGATATAAAACCAAGCAAGCTGAATTTATGGAAATATTTATTTATTGCGAAAATATTCGGTATAACCTTTGGCATGAAACTCATGGAAAAAGGCGAACAGAAAGCGCAGGTTTCTTATGCGGATTTTTACGAGTTTGCCCCCGAAGCAAAAGCAATTGAAGAAGATGAGGATAAACACGAAAGAGAGCTTATAGATTTAATAGATGAAGAGCGGCTTAAATATGTCGGCTCAATGGTTCTCGGTTTGAATGATGCTCTCGTAGAGCTTACAGGTGCTTTGGCAGGATTTACACTTGCTCTTCAGAACACGCGATTGATTGCGGCAATGGGTTTGATTACGGGTATTGCTGCATCTTTATCAATGGCGGCGTCAGAATATCTTTCTACAAAAACAGAAGCAGGCGCAAAAAATCCGATTAAGGCATCTGTTTATACGGGAACGGCTTATATCCTGACGGTGTTCTTTCTGATATTTCCGTATTTACTCTTCTCTAATTTCTATTTTTGTCTGGGCCTGACTCTTTTTAATGCGGTTTTGATAATAGCTATGTTCACTTTTTATGTATCGATTGCACAGGATATTCCGTTCAGGTCGCGGTTTGCCGAGATGGCAATGGTCAGTCTGGGAATTGCAGCTCTATCATTTGGCATAGGTTTTCTTGTTAGGATATTCTTGGGAGTGGATGTGTAGACATATGGATACGATTACTTTTGAAACGGAAGTGTTGGATGTTATCCAAAGGACTCATGACGTAAAAAGTTTCCGTTTTACCCCGTTTAGAGATTCTGATTTAACAGGAAGATTAGCTCCCAATAAAAGTGTAAAATCTAAAAGCAAGGCAGAAAGCTTTGCAAATAAGTTACATCCCGACATAAAGTCGGGATTATCTCTAACGGGGTTTAAGACAAAAGAAAATGCAGATTTTAAACCCGGACAGTTCTTTTTTGTGACTATAAAAATTAACGGCGAAGAAAAGACAAAACATTTCTCTTTTTCTAATTCACCTACGGAAATGGGTTATCTTGAATTTACCAAAAGAATAACGGAAAGCGACTATTCAAAAGCTTTAGATAAGTTAAAAGCCGGAGACTGGGCAAAGTTGAGGATGCCACTCGGCAAATTCACCCCGTTTAGAGATTTATCTCTAACGGGGTTAACTTTCGAAGGAGAATATCCCAAAATAGCATTTATATCCGGTGGTATAGGCATAACTCCTATAAGAAGTATATGTAAATTTGCAACAGATAAGAAATTACCGGCTGACATAATTTTACTTTATGGAAATAGAACAGAAGAAGATATCGCATTTAGGGATGATTTTACCGAAATGCAGAAAATCAACAAAAATATACGCGTAATCTATACGTTGGATAATGCTTCTGAAAAATGGGAAGGAAGGACAGGTCATATAAATGACGATATGATAACGGGGGAAATTCCTGATTTCAAAGAAAGGGTTTTTTATATTTGCGGACCCCCCACAATGGTTGAAGGTTTGGTGGAGATTCTTAAAGATAAATTATCTGTTACGGCGGACAAAATAAAAACGGAAAGTTTTACTGGATATTAATATAAGTAAAGGAGGTTTCTTATGGCAGTAGAGAAAGTAGGGGAAAAGTATGAGTGCAGTGTTTGTGGAAATACGGTTGTTGTGACCGAAGTAGGCGGTGGAGAGCTTGTATGTTGCGGCAAGCCGATGGAAAAGATAGAAGGCTAAAACCGTCTGTAAAGTTGTTTCGGAAATAAGGGAGGATGACATGGGGAAAAATATAACGTTTAAGGGAAGTCCGGTAACTTTGGAAGGGGAAATTTTAAATGTTGGAGATAAAGCCCCGGAATTTACAGTTGTTTCACAGGAAATGAAAGATATGAGTCTTTCGGACTTTCAAGAAAAATTAAAAATCATCACTTCATTCCCTTCTTTGGATACGCCCGTTTGCGATTTGCAGGTGAGGGAATTCAACAAAAAATCCACTAATTTTTCTTCCGATATAGTAGTTTTGGGCATAAGCAAAGATTTGCCTTTTGCGCAGAAAAAATTCTGCGAGATGAACGGCATAAAAAATGTAACGGTCCTTTCCGATTATAAATATTCTTCCTTCGGTAAAAACTATGGCCTACTAATAAAAGAATTGCAGCTTTTGGCAAGGGCAGTAATCATTTTGGACAAAGACAATATCGTAAGATACATACAAGTTGTTGAAGAATTGACTAATCAACCTGATTATGAGAATGTTTTCGAGAGCATAAAACAAATAATCAAGTAGAAATTATGGAAAACTTGAGTCCCAAAATATCTATAATCGGTTGCGGGAATGTGGGGCTGCGTTATGCCTATGCTTTGATTATGAGCGGGCTTGCGCGCCAAATAGTTCTTGTCGATAAGGATAAAAAAAGGGTTGAGGGGGAGGTGTTGGACCTTTCACATACCGCTCCCTATGTTTCTCCCGTGGAGATAATCGCGGGAGATTATCCCGACACGAAAGATTCCGACTTAATCGTTGTTACCGCCGGTAAAAAACAAATACCGGGACAGTCGCGCATAGATTTAGTGAAAGACAATATAGAAATTTTCAAAACGATAATTCCGCAAATTTCAAAGTTTAGCCCGAATGCGATTCTTCTGGTTGTTTCCAATCCCGTGGATGTTCTTGCCTATGCCGCCTATAAATTATCTTCCAAGCCTGTTGAAAAAGTAATCGGTTCGGGGACAGTTCTTGATACGGCAAGATTCAGATTTTTACTTGCCAAACATTGCAATATTGACCCTCATAATATCCACGCGTATGTGCTTGGTGAGCATGGCGACAGCGAATTTCCTGTATGGAGTAGAGCCATGATTGGCGGGATATTATTTAAAGAGTATTGCCCTATGTGCGAGCGTTTTGCTGAATGTGAGCGCGATAAAGAACTTGGCAATATTTTTCTTGAAGTAAAAAATTCTGCTTACGAAATAATCGAGAAAAAAGGCGAAACATCATATGGTATAGGACTTGCCTTGGTAAGAATAACCCGCGCAATACTGCGCGATGAAAACGCGATTTTGCCGGTTTCATCTTTGGTTGACGGATACTTGGGAATAAATGATGTGTATTTAAGTTTGCCTGCTATTGTAAATAGAAACGGCACAAGAAAAGTTTTGAACATCAAATTGAATCTTGAAGAGGAGCTGTCCTTTAAAAATTCTGCTTCTGTGGTACGGAAAGTCATTAAAGAAGTCGGATTTTAGAAATCTGGTCAAAATAATATGATAGTAAAAGACCATATATGTGGGATGCGTGTTGATAAAGCCAAATCCGTAAAGTTAAAAAAAGACGGGAAAACTTATTATTTTTGCAGTGAACATTGCAAAAATGCCTTCCTTGCCGATGGACGGAAAGCACAAGAGCATGAAATGCTCAAATCGCATGAACATCATGCGGGAGGACACGGGGGGCATCATGCTCACATGATTGAAGATTTCAAAAGAAGGTTTTGGGTTTCTTTGGCAGCTACGATTCCCGTCCTAATTCTCTCGCCGTTTATTCAATCTGTTTTTCACTTCTCGGTTCGGTTCCCCTATGATATGTTTTTACTGCTTGCGATTTCCACTTTTATATACTTCTATGGCGGATTTCCTTTTCTAAAAGGACTTTTCGGAGAATTAAAAATCAAACAGCCCGGAATGATGACGCTTATCGCTGTGGCGATTTCGGTTGCTTATTTTTACAGCGCTTCTGTGGTTTTTGGGCTTAAGGGGGGGATATTCTTCTGGGAACTGGTTACATTGATAGATGTTATGCTTTTGGGACACTGGCTTGAGATGCGTTCAGTTATGGGCGCGTCAGACGCTTTGGGAAAACTGGCGGAGCTTATGCCTTTGGAAGCGCACCTGATTTTAAAAGATAAGTCCGTAAAGGATATCAAAGTCGGGGAATTGGAAAAAGGAGATAGGATTCTTGTAAGGCCGGGGGAGAAAGTTCCGGCGGACGGAAAGGTTCTCGACGGTGAGTCCGACATTAGCGAAGCGTTATTGACAGGTGAATCTAACCCCATTGACAAAAAGAAAAACGATACTGTTATAGGGGGTTCTCTTAACGGGTCAGGTTCTTTAACTATTGAAGTTGTAAAAACGGGAAAGGATTCTTACCTTTCTTTAGTGGTTGAACTTGTAAGACAGTCTCAACAAAGTAAATCGAAAGCCCAGGATTTTGCCGATAAAGCCGCTTTTTGGCTTACGTTAATAGCAATAACCGCTGGATTGGCTACAATTGCTGTTTGGCTTATGCTGGAGAAAGATTTTGTGTTTGCGCTTGAACGGATGGTAACGGTTATGGTTATCACTTGTCCGCACGCTTTAGGTTTGGCTATTCCTTTGGTGGTTGCCGTTATTACAGGATTATTGGCGCAAAGAGGGCTTTTGATACAGAACAGAACCGCTTTTGAAAACGCCTACAAATTGAATACGATTGTTTTTGACAAAACGGGAACATTGACGAAAGGGGAATTCGGGGTAACGGATGTTATAAGTTTGGGAGATTGGACGGAATCGGATTTGTTGCGCAAAGCCGCTTCGGTAGAGATCAATTCGCAACATTCTGTCGGTAAAGCCATAGTAAAAGACGCCAAAGAAAAAAACCTTATTTTTCTTGATGTAAAGCAATTTAAATCACTTCACGGCAAGGGTGTAAAAGCTAAAATAGAAGGCGATGAAATCTATATCGGAAACGAAAGGATACTCAAACAAACCAAAGTTGGATGGGGACAAATAAACGAAAAAGTAAACCAAATAACTTCTCAGGGAAAAACGATAGCGATTGTTGTTTCCAACGACAAAGTTCAGGGCATAATCGCTCTTGCGGATATAATTAGGAACGAATCCAGAGAAACGGTTAGAAAACTTAAAAACTTAGGTTTTGAAGTTACAATGATTACAGGGGATAATATAGCAACGGCTGAATATGTGGCTGAAGAACTTGGAATTGACGTTCACTTTGCGGAAGTTTTGCCCGACAAAAAAGCGAGGAAGATTAGGCAGTTACAAAAACAAGGCAAAAAAGTCGCAATGGTAGGCGACGGAATAAACGATGCCCCGGCTTTAGCTCAAGCAGATGTAGGAATTGCCATTGGTGCGGGAATGGATATAGCGATTAAGACGGCGGATATCGTTCTTGTAAAAAATAATCCGCATAATGTAGTGGATGTTATATCTCTTTCAAGAATCATGCAGAAAAAAATGACGCAGAATCTTGTTTGGGCTGCGGGCTATAATGTTATCGCAATTCCGTTGGCTGCGGGTGTTTTATATTATCAGGGAATAATTTTGCCTCCCGCGCTCGGCGCTGTCATAATGTCGTTAAGCACTATTATAGTTGCTTTAAATGCGAAATTGATTTCTTATAAGTAAGGAAGGAGTGAACTATGAATTCCAGAATTATGGTTTTATTTTACAGTATGTTCGGTAACACTTATAAAATGGCAGAAGCAGTTTATAAGGGAGTAAAAACAGAGGGTGGAGAGCCTGTTTTACGCACTGTGCCCGAATTGGTGCCGCAGAGCGTAATTGATAAAGACGAGAGAATTAAAAAGGCAAGAGAACTCCAGAAAGATATTCCTATAGCTAAATTAGATGAACTGGAAAATATTGACGGTATAATTTTGGGTTCGCCGACAAGATTCGGAAATATGTGTTCTCAGCTTAGGAATTTTCTTGACCAAACGGGAGAGCTTTGGATGAAGGGCGCTCTTATTGATAAACCAGCGGGAGTATTCTGTTGTACTGCTTCATTACACGGCGGGCAAGAAACAACGCTTATATCTATGATGTTTACACTCCTACATCACGGGGCGATAGTTATGGGTGTCCCCTATAGCGTTAAGGAACTTATGGAAACCACGAGAGGAGGGACTCCTTATGGTCCCACTGCTGTGGTGAGTACTTCGGCAGACCAACCCCCAACTGATACAGATTTGAAAATTGCCGAAGAACTGGGTAAAAGGTTGACAAGAATTGCCAAGAAGATGAGTAAAAACTAAAATGAAGATATGGGAAGATTGTTTACACCTTATCGTTTAATCGCATATTCCGGTATTCTTGCTTTGTTATCATTGATTGTAACTGTTATTTTGGGTATTACTGGCGCAAATTTCAATCTTCATAAAATAAGCGGACTTGCTACTTTAGTATTTGCTTTAGTACATATATCTCCGACTATTTATAGCAGGATAAAACTAATAAAGAAAAGGAGGGGTAAGTGAAATATTTAATATTATCTTTAATTATTATGCTTTTTGTTGTTTCTCCTGTCTTTGCACATTCTCCCAAAAGCGTCGAAATAACAGTATCAGAAAAAAATATATCCGTGAGCATTTCTCATGGGGTGTCAAATCCTAAAAATCACTATGTAAAAAGGGTAGAAGTGATGTTAAATGGGCAAAAAATAATTGAACAGAAATTTTCTCTTCAAGAAGGAAATTCCCAGGAAGTAATATATCATATCCCTTCTTTGAAAATTTCCGATACTGTTACAGTTGAAGCTTTTTGCAATATAGGTGGAAGCCAGAAAAAAACAATAATAATACATTAGGAAGATAATGTAATTTATGAAAAAACCAAGTTGGGAAATCGTTTTAGGAATCGTATTGATAATTTCGTCTATCGCTCTATATTTTGCGCATTTTGTCATTTTTAAAGATGCACATCATATTTTTATTTATCTTTTAGGCGATATCGCATTCATCCCCATTGATGTTCTTATTGTTACGTTGATTATTCATAAGGTGCTTGTTGAAAGAGAAAAGCACAACATTCTGGAAAAGATGAATATGGTAATCGGCGCGTTTTTTAGTGAAGTCGGTTCGCAGTTAATTGAATACTTAATAGAATTTGACAGCAATTTGGCTAAAATAGGAAGTAATCTTATTGTAGATAAGGAATGGACAAATAAAGATTTTCTTCATGCTAAGAAAGAGTTTAAGAACCATGATTATATAATTGACAGAAAAAAAGGTGATTTGGAGAAACTCAGCATTTTTCTTAAAGACAGAAGAGTATTTTTACTGCGTTTACTGGAGAACCCTGTTCTTCTAGAACGTCAGAATTTTTCAAATCTTCTGTGGGCTGTGTTTCATTTTACCGAAGAATTAGCACATAGAAAAGATATGGAAAGTTTACCGGATTCCGATTATGAACACCTGTCGGGAGATATGAAAAGGGTATATGTTCTTTTGATCGAAGAATGGCTTGACTATATGAAACATCTACAGAGAAAATATCCGTATCTTTTCTCATTGGCTTTAAGAACAAATCCTTTTAATCCGAATGCTGAAGTGATAATCAAATGAAAAAGGAGTTTGATAACGACTGATATAAGTTGTTATCAAGGAATTGAAATAACATGAAAATATGTGTTAGAGTTGTTTCAATAACTTTTAAAGGAGGCGGAATATGAATCCTGAAAAAATAAACATCGGAGCAAGCGAGGTTTTGCAATTTGCAATTAAAATAGAAGAGAACGGATGGGAATTTTACAGAAAGTTTGCGGATTTAGTAGAGAACGAAAAAGTAAAGCAATTATTTGTTTTGCTTGCCGATGATGAACTCGAACATAAAGAAATATTTGAATCTATGCTTCCAGAAATAGAAAAATACGAACCACAGGAAGTTTATCCCCCCGAATATTTTGCTTATTTAAAGGCTTATGCTGACAATGTCATATTTAAAAAGGGCATGGGGGATGAATTAGGAAAAAACCCCGATGCTATGTCCATAATAGGTTTTGGAATAAGGATAGAGCTTGACTCAATATTATATTATCAGGAAATCAAAAATCTCGTGCCTGACAACCAAAAAAATGTAATTGATAGAATAACAGAGGAAGAAAGAAAACATTTTTTGAAATTGTCTAACTTAAAGGAAACTCTATAACACAAGGAGTCGGATAATGGAAAAAAAACTTATCGAACTGCTCAATCAAACTCTTGCGGATGAATGGCTTTCTTACTATTGTTTTTGGATTGGGGCAAAGGTTATGGTCGGACCTATGCGTGATGAGATAGCCAAGGAGTTGGATGAAATGGCTACGGAAGAACTTAAACATGCGGGAATATTGGTCGATAAAATAATAGGGTTGGGCGGGACGCCGGTTCTTGCGCCTAAAGATTGGCACAAAACAGCCAATTGCGGATATGAGAAGCCAAAAGATTTTTCCGTGAAAGCGATACTTTTTCAAAACATAAAAAGGGAGCAGTGTGCTGTCGATGCTTATAAAAAATTGATAAGTTTTGCAAAGAGCAAAACGTCCTTTGAGCATGAAATCATAGCCAATATTTTGGAGGAAGAAATAGAACAGAAAGACTATCTTATAAATATGGTGGAACATCTTGAAGAAAAAACTTCCGAGGGTAAAAAGGAGATGTGAAAATGAAAAATATAAAGGATTTGTTTCAAAGCGCAGATTGGAAAAAAGAGAAGCATGTTCCTGTTATCGATACTCCCGATAAAGTAAAAAAAGGCGAATTCTTCAATATAAAAGTGGAGATAGGTAAAGAAATACCGCATCCGAATACTACCGAGCATCATATCCGTTGGATTGATATTTATTTCCTTCCCAAAAACGAAACATTTCCCTGCCAAATTGGGAAATTTCAATTTAACTCTCACGGAGAATCCGCTCAAGGGCCCAATACCAGCACTATTTATACTCATCCTGCAGGGAGTATTCATTTTAAGACCGAAA
>CAZNJA010000021.1:0-21454 GCA_964573245.1 uncultured bacterium | reverse complement strand
AAATGCTCTGCATTTCTAGGGGCCGGAAATTCTTTGAATTTCTCGGGGTAATTTTATTTTATCCACCCTCCGCCGACAACAATGTCTTTATTATAAAACACTACCGCTTGTCCGGGAGTAATTGCTCTTTGCGGTTTGGCAAATTTTACTTTAACCCACACACCAAAATCTTTGGTGTGTGGGTTAACCATCCCTTTATCCGTAGGAGAAATAACCGCTTCGCTTTCTTTGCTCCCGTATCTCGTTTTGGCTTTTACTTTCAGCGGCTCTTTTAATTTGCTTATCCCTGTCCATGTAACCTTTTCCGCGAATAAAGTGTCCTGATAAAGTTCTTTTTCTTCTCCGATTACTATAACATTCTTTTTGCTATCAATGCCAGTAACATACATCGCCTTTTTATGGGGTCCCAAGCCTTTTCTTTGCCCTATTGTATAAAACGGGATGCCTTTATGTTTGCCTACGACTTCGCCTTTGCTACGGGTAATCGGGCCGGGTTTATAAAAACCTTTTAGATGAGTTTCCAAAAACTCATGGTAGTCTCGGCCATAGATAAAGCAAACATCTTGGCTTTCTGGTTTATTGTGAGTTTTCAAACCGATCTTTTTCGCGATTTGGCGCACTTCCTCCTTGGTGTAACCCCCAAGCGGGAAAAGAGTAGATTTAAGTTGTCCCTGCGTCAGAAAGAATAAAAAGTAGGATTGGTCTTTGTTTTTATCTTTACTCTTTTTTAGGACATACCTTTTTGTTTTTTTATTATGCGCTTTTCTGGCATAATGTCCCGTTGCGATATAATCCGCGCCCAATGATTTTGCTTTGCTAAAGAGTGCGCCAAATTTTATTTTTTCGTTGCACATAACGCATGGGTTGGGGGTCTTTCCTTTCGAGTACTCTGCGCAAAAATAATTGATAACTTTCTCTTTGAATTCCCTGCTATAATCAAAAGAGTAAAACGGAATCCCTATTTTTTCGCAGACAGCTTGAGCGTCTTTGGTGTTTTGATTTTTGTAATAAGGTTTCGTTTGAGCATCAAATAACTTAAAATTTGCACCAATGACATCGTATTTTTTCTCTTCTTTTAGTAAAAACGCCGCTACCGAAGAGTCTACGCCGCCGCTCATTGCAACCAGAACTTTTTTTTTAAACAATTTTGTTTTCTCCCGCTCATATCAACAACATTACCAAAAACGCGGTGAAAATAAAGAATAGAATAGACAGCAAAAGCTTTATCAGCGCCATATTTTTGCCCAAAGTATCGCTTAAATCGATAGCTGTCGCTCCAAAATACGCCAGTATAAAAATCACGATAAGCGGAGTAATAAACATGATGTTATAAAGTAAAAGAGATATATAAGCGGCAAATCTCAAATCGCTGATTCCAGTCGCGTAAACAATCGTGGGCAAATAAACCTGTCCGGTGCAAGCCATTTCCAATATGGAGACAATGAACCCCGTTATAAAAGCCGCAAGAACATATCTTCTTAAATTCGCTTGTTCCTTAATTGTGGAATGTATTTTATTTTTCAAAAAGCGGGGAAGTTGCAATACGGATTCGGTTGCCTTCCCTTTCCTGCTTTTAAGAAAATCCCAAAAACTTAAAATGCCGAGAAGAAAAGTAAGTGCCGCAACGAGCACGTATAAAAATTTCGTGAAATGTTTAAGAAAGGTAAGATATTTCAAAAACTCGAGCAACCCAATGCCAATTAAAAAATATGTGATAAAGATAGCGGATGTGAAAGCGATTCCCACAATGACAATTTCCCGCCCCTTTCTTTTTAAGATGGTAAGATATGAAATGAAAAATATTATCGTGGCAAAAGCGCAAGGATTGACTCCGTCCAACAGTCCCGCCGCTATTATGGCGAAAATACCGAAATGCTGGAACCTATCCGCTATGCTGCTTTCCGCAACATCTGCGCTTTTGGCTGCTTCCTCCAGCGGCAAAGAAGCGCCTTTCGGATATTTATTGGTCAGTTCGATGATTTTTTGTCTTGTGATCCCTTTTCCTATCAAATAATCTTTGCCTACGAAAATTGTGGGCGTTATCAGTCTTTTCTCTTCGGGAATGCCATAAATTTCGCATAGCGCCTCATTTAATCCCATGTTTTCTCTTACGCCTATATCATATTCCTCAATCGTGATAGAGGGAAATTCTTCTTGTAAGGATTGTAAAAGACTATGCACGTGTTCGCAATCCAAACAACCTCTTTCAAAGAAATAACCTATTTGGATTTCGTTCGAGCGGGTCTGCGTTTGGGTTGAGGCGGAACCCTGTAGACCCGTGAAGGTATCCGACAAGGCGGGTTTTATTATCTGTCCCAAAACCGGTATCCTTAACTCGGTTTCTCGCGGACGATTTGTGTACACTATTATCTCGCCGTCGATTAAACCCACGGGGATTTTTGTATCTATATTAAGATCAATCCTGTATTTTTTAAATGTTTCAATAGGAATGAGTTCCACAGAAAGATATTTTATAGTGCTTTCCACTTTTCGAATTTCAAAGTCATCGTCTTCTGAAGAAATAGTAACGGAAGAAACTTTTTTCTCGCCGGGCACTGTTTTGAAAATTATTCGTTCCGGAGAAAGCATTATATCTCCTAAAATCCTTCCCTGTGCTCCTATTAAAATTAAGGGTTTCCTTTCCAAATTAGTATAGACTTCAAGTCTGTCAAAAAAACGCCCTGCGGGTGTTTTGGGTGTTAAGGAAACGTCCAAAGAATAAATATTTTTACCTTGATGTATTCTTTTTTCTACCTTGTCTATTTTTATGTAATTGCTGTGTGTTTTTATTTTGTCGATTATAAGCGCTTGCTCTCCTTTTTGGATTATTTCAATTCGGCTGACAGCAGAAGTATGCGGGGGGATATCTCCGAATTGTATGGAATGGGGGCTTACTTTGATTTCTATTTTAACCTCTCCCTTAACTTGGAGTACTATCGTGGGATTCAGGGGGTCATTTGTTTGGACATAAATGCTTTGGCTTTGCCGCCCTATATACCCGGCGGTATTGAAAGTCGCCTTTATTTCACCCTCGCCACTGGGCGGGATATACGTGTCGGAAATGACGGCAGCAGTACAGCCGCATGATGCTCTTACCTTATCTATTGTCAGCCCTGTGTCTCCGATATTCTTGAATTTAAATATATGCTCTACTTTCTCTCCCTGATATACGAACCCAAAATCAAAAGCGGTTTCCGAAAAATATATGTTCGGCGCCTTATCGATTTTCACGCTTTGGTTGTGCAAATCAGTTACATCGGGTTCGCAGTAAGTCAATGTGCAACAAATCGCTAAAAACAAAAGAGCTGTAAAAATAAATACTAGCTGTTTTTTCACTTTAGTTTTGCCTTTTTGCTTTCCCTCTGGAATCTTTCCCCGTGGAATGCTCTGCATTTCTAGGGGCCGGAAATTCTTTGAATTTCTCGGGGTGATTTTTGACTTTTTATTATACCGATTCCACTCTCTTTATATTCGGAACCTCTTCTTTTAAAACTCTTTCGATACCGCCTTTTAAAGTCATTTGAGCCATAGGGCAGTCTCCGCAGGCGCCTGTAAGTTTGACCTTGACAATTCCGTCTTCGGTAACTTCAACCAACTCTACATCCCCTCCGTCTGCCTGTAATGCCGGGCGTATTTTACTTAAGGCTTTTTCCACTTTTTCCCTCATTTTATTTCTCCTTTCTTGTAGTTTAATCTGTTCTACTATACTCTAACATTTTCTCAATTGCCTTTTTTGCTTTCCACCTTATTTGTTCATCCACTTTTATTTCATATTTCATTTCTTCCAATGACCAGAGCACTTTTTCTAAATTGTTCTTCTTCATATCTTCGCAAATTGCATGTTTGAAAGCGGGATAAAAACTTTTATCCGGATTCTCCTTTTGCAACCTGTAAACGATTCCTACTTCAGTCCCGATGATTATTTCTTCGCTTTTGGTCTTTTTAACATAGTTAAGCATACCGGTTGTTGAAAACACTTTGTCTGCCATAGCAATTACATCCGGAGTGCATTCGGGATGAACAAGTATTTCGGCAGAAGGATGTTCTTTTTTTGCCCTTAAGATATCTTCCGACAAAATCTTGACATGAATAGGGCAGTACCCTTCAAAGAATATTATTTCTTTGCTTGTCCCGTTAGAAATTCTCCGATACCCATCGGAGGCAATCGCCTCTGGCGATTTATTTCTAACGGGATTAATCTGACTTGCAGCATATTGTCCTAAATATTTATCAGGAATAAAAATGATTTTTTTAGCAGGCAAAGAATCAACTATTTTAACGGCATTTGCCGAAGTACAGCAGACATCACTCTCCGCTTTCACCTCGGCGGTTGTGTTTACATAAGCAACAACAGTGGCATCGGGATGTTTTTTCTTTAAATTACGCACCTCTTCGGCATCAATCATATTCGCCATCGGGCAGCCGGCAGCTAGTTCGGGTATGAGCACAATCTTATCGGGACAGAGGATTGATGCCGTCTCCGCCATAAAATGCACGCCGCAGAACACGATTACTTCCGCATCTGTTTCCGCTGCTTTCTGGCTCAACCCTAAAGAATCACCTAAGAAGTCCGCGATGTTCTGAACCTCTGGCAATTGATAATTATGAACCAGTATTACAGCATTTCTTTTCTTTTTTAAATCATTTATTTTTCGAACAATGTTATTCACCCCGTTAGAAAATTTTCCTCCCCCTGCATTACACATCTTAGACATTTTTTTGCTCCTTACTTTGAAAAACCCAAACAAGCTCCTCGTAGGTTTTCTAACGGGGTTCATTTTCAAACTCTATAATTTGACAATTCCAATTTACCAATTCCAGCACAATTTATTGTTTTTTCTTTCCCGTCATAAGAAACCTTTACATCTACGTCTGTTTTTTTACAATAATAAGCAACTATCCGACATGCTACTTGAAGGTTTTCATTTTCTCTCTTTCCCTTACCTATTGCAACCGGACCCTTTGATTGCGGTTCAAGGATTACATCCTCTTTCTTGGCAAGTTCCAAAAGTTTTAGGTTGTCCTCTTGGTCTCTGCCAACCACTAATTTAAAAGAATCGGTAATACTAAAGTATCTACCGGTTTTACTTAAATTTATGGAGCCGATATCAAGCATATCAGATTGAAGGAGATCCCTTACTATCAAACTAAAACCCGGGTCGGTAAGAAGGCAACCGCCTGCCGGTGCGCCATACCCGGAAATTTTGTATTTGCCTGCCAATTCATATTGTCTTTTTCTCGAGCGGCCGTTTATGTCCAAAAGTCCATTTCTATCTATCCACCCCTCTTTTTCGGCAATAGTAGGAGCAAATAGCTTGCCGCAAAGAGGCCTAACAAGTAAACCCTCGACTCCGCTTTTCTTTTCTATAAGTTCCATCGCGTTTCTATTTTGGCTCATTGGACGTTGCCCCAAGACCTCACCCGTAATAATAAAACCCGCTTTTAATTCCTTCATTAATTGATGCGCCTTTTTCAATTCCAGTATCCGACAATCTATACAAGGATTCAAATTTTTGCCGTAGCCGTAACGCGGGGACGCCAACATTTGCAAAAAATCTTTAGAGATATCCACCAACCTCATGTCTATATGTAATTCCTTAGACAAAGAGTTAATGTTTTTCTCAAAATTATTTCCGCAAAACGGAGTTAAAAAACTTACGCCAATAACTTCAATTGCCTGTTTGGATATAATCTTCGCGGCTAAAACACTGTCCAACCCACCTGAAATTAGAGCGATTGCTTTTATCTTCATGTTTTAAATGTCCGCTTCGTTAGGTTCAAATAAATAACGGTCGCCCAAATCAGGCAATATAACGACAATCAATTTCCCCTTGTTTTCTTTCCTTTTACCGATTTCTAATGTCGCAGACACGGCAGCTCCGGAGGAAAGGCCTGCGAATATCCCTTCTTTTCTGGCAAGAAGCATAGCAGTAGATACCGCTTCCTTATCGGTGACCTGTATTGTTTCGTCTATAATATCTTTATTTAAAACATCAGGAATAAAACCTGCTCCAATCCCCTGAATTTTATGTGGGCCCGCTTTTCCTCCCGATAGAACCGGTGAATTTGCCGGTTCAACGGCAACAGCTTTAAATGACGGTTTTTTCTTTTTTAACACTTCGGCAATTCCCGTAATCGTGCCCCCGGTCCCAACTCCCGCAACAAGAACATCAACTTTACCGTCTGTATCATTCCAGATTTCCAAAGCGGTTGTCTTGCGATGGGTTTCGGGGTTGGCAGGATTTTCAAACTGTTGGAGCATAAAAGCTTTTTTGTTTTTTTTAACTATCTCTTCCGCTTTTTTTATCGCGCCCTTCATCCCCTCGGCACCCGGAGTAAGAACGAGTTCTGCACCTAAAGCCTTAAGCACGTTTCTCCTTTCTTTACTCATTGTATCCGGCATAGTCAAAATTAACTTATATTCCTTAACAGCGCAGACAAATGCCAATGCGATACCCGTATTGCCCGAGGTAGGTTCCACAACAACAGGATTTTCCTTTAATAATCCCTTTTTCTCCGCCGCCTCAATCATGCTTATACCGATACGGTCTTTAATCGAGCCGCAGGGATTGAAAAATTCAAGTTTTGCAACTATTTGCGCATCTATGTCTTTTACTATCTTATTTAGTCGCACTAAAGGTGTATTACCAACCAGTTTGGTTATATCATCGGCAATCTTTACCATCTTCATCCCTCCCTGTCCCGAAGAACATCGGGGCTATCAAATATAATACATTCCTAATTCTTTTCCTTTTAGTTTTTCTTTCTGCATCTTTACCATGTCTTCTAAAGTTATTGAATCAAGCATATCAAAGGTAGCTTTTTTTAGTTTCCCCCAGATAGCATAAGTAACACAAATGGGCATTCTTTTACACGATTTCGGATTATCTACGCAACACACGGGCGACACCGAACCTTCAACTGCCTGAATTATCTGACTTAGTTTTATATCGCAGGGCTCTCTTGTCAAACTGAACCCGCCGTTCCTCCCCCGAACACTCACTACCAAACCATTAGATGCAAGAATTCTCATTATATTTTCGAGATATCTTTCAGAGATTTCCTGTCTTCTTGCTATATCTTTTAATAATACAATTTTCTTTTCGTTATGAAGCGCCAAATCTAACATAGCCCTTGCTGCATAACGTCCTTTTGTGGAAAGTTTCATGTTCCTGTCCTTAAAATACTATTATTGTCATCGTTTTAGTGATGATTATACTGTGTTTTCCAATTTTGTCAAAGAATTGATGTAAAAAATTTGTCAAAGTTTTATAGTATAATTAAATTACACAGTTCCTAGAACCAAATTTTAATTATTAGAAATTCCATGGCTAAAGACGAAAAAAATCCAACTGTATTAATAATTTCGGCAGTAACGCTTGCGATTATTACGGTTATTCTTTTTTTATCGATTCTAAAAAATAAGGTCCCTTCTTCTCCCCCTGTCGCACTGGAAAAGACCAATGTCGAATTTACGGAACGTATTTTTGATTTTGGTCGCGCGAAAGAAGGAGAAAAAATAGAGCATACTTTCAAATTTCGCAACATAGGGCAAAGCAAACTTGTTGTAGAAAGCGTGTTTGCGCCTTGCGGTTGCACCGCGGTGGTTATCTCTGAAAAAACGATAGCCTCCGGCGGCGAGGGAGAAATAAGAGCTTCGCTTAATACAGCAGGTTACAGAGGGTTCGTTAGTAAAAACATCTATATTGATTCCAATGCGCCGCCAATACAACTCAAAATTGAAGGAGTTGTCGAAACCGCGCTTTTTGTTGTTCCTTCAAAGATAGATTTTGAGACTTTGAAAAAAGGTGTTCAGGAAAACAGAAAAATCTATATTAGCAAAGGAGGCAACAAAGATTTACAAATTCTAAGAGCAAAATCCTCTTCGGAGTATCTTACTGTGCAAACGAGGGAAATTGAGCAAAAGCCGCCCAACGAATATACTAAGAAATTTGAAGTCGAAGTTGCCGTTACACCCGATATGCCTGTCGGCTTAATAAACGAAACGATGACTATTTACACCAACGATGAAAACTATTCTAAGACAGAAGTTCCTGTTGTCGGCAATATCAGATTCAGTTCACAAGAAAACCCTTCGCTCTCCGAGCCTTCAATACTTTTTTTCCCGCCATTATTTTTTTTCGGCTCGGTAAAACAAGGAGAAACTCCAGCGCAAAAAATAAATATCCAAACCACAGGCAGCGAGCCGTTAAAAATAGAAAAAATAGAAAATTATATGGACGAATTTATTTCAATAAAGGTAAGCCCTAAAATCGAGAACAAAGAATACGACATCATAGCTTCTTTGAAAGATAATGTCCCGACGGGAAAAATAGAAGGGTTTATCGTCATCTACACCAACAACCCCAGCAAACCGCGCATGGAAATTCCCGTAAATATCTTTGTGGAAAAATAAATACTGAAAAACCATAAACTTGCCGATTTGACATATTTCGAAACGGTTTTTATAATACGCGCTTTAATGAAGGAATAAAAAATTAAGAATTTGTTCGGTTTTTAATTCTTATACAAAAGGAGGTTGGTTCAAATGCCTATACGAATAGCGATTAATGGTTTTGGAAGAATCGGGAGAAATGTTTTCAGAGCAGGATATAAAAACCCCGATATTGAATGGGTGGCAATCAACGATTTGACCGATGCGAAAACGCTCGCCCATCTTCTCAAATACGATTCAACGTTCGGTATTATGCCAGCCGAGATTAAAGCAGAAGGAAATAATATCGTAGTTGACGGAAAGAAGATTCAAGTTTTATCCGAAAAAGACCCCACACAACTGCCCTGGAAAAGTCTAAACGTTGACCTGGTGGTTGAATCAACGGGAAGATTCAGAGATAAGGCAAGCGCGTCAAAACACATCTCGGCCGGCGCGAAAAAGGTTATTATTTCTGCACCGGCAAAAGATGCTGTTGACCTGACTGTAGTTATGGGGGTCAACCATGAACTGTATAACAAGGACAATCATCACGTGCTTTCAAATGCTTCCTGCACAACTAATTGTCTTGCTCCGATTGCTAAAGTCCTCAACGACGACTTCGGAGTCAAAAGAGGTCTCATGACAACTATTCATTCATACACAAATGACCAGGTTATGCTTGATTTCCCGCACAAAGACCTAAGACGAGCAAGGGCAGCAGCTCTGAATATCATACCCACCACAACGGGCGCAGCTAAAGCAGTCGGTCTGGTTATACCGGAACTAAACGGCAAATTAAACGGTTTGTCTCTAAGGGTTCCTACGCCCAATGTTTCTATAGTAGATTTGGTATGCGATTTAGAGAAACCCACAACGGTGGAAGAGGTAAACGGCAAAATGAAAGAAGCGGCAGAAAGCTCCTTAAAAGGTATTTTACAATACTGTGATGAACCGCTTGTTTCCAGAGATTTCTATGCAAATCCATATTCATCTATATTGGATGCTGGTTGTACATATGTAGTTGACAATATGGTTAAAGTGCTTAGCTGGTATGATAATGAATGGGCATATTCTGTAAGAATTCTTGACTTGGCAGAATATATGTTTACCCCGTAAAGAGATTTGAAAAAACGTTAAATATTTACTTAAGTGAATAAGCAGTTATCGCTCTGTAATGGTTTGGATGGCAACTTATCAAATCTCTAACGGGGTGAAAATAAAAAAGGCAGATAAGCGATGAGAAAAGTAACAATAGAAGACTTTGACCTTAAAGGCAAAAAAGTCTTTATGCGTGTTGATTTTAATGTCCCGCTCAAAGACGGCAAAGTTGCAGACGACACAAGAATCAAGGCGGCCCTGCCTACAATAAAATATGCGCTCGATAAAGGAAGTAAATTGATTCTTGCCTCTCATTTAGGCAGACCCGACGGCAAAGTAGTTGAAAAGTTGCGGATGAAACCCGTTGCTGAGCGGCTCTCTTCTCTTCTAAAGAAACCCGTAAAAACAACGTCAGACTGCGTAGGCGATGAAGTAAAAACAGTGGTCAATAACTTAAAAGAAGGTGAAGTGCTTTTGCTTGAAAACGTCAGGTTCCATTCCGAAGAAGAAGAAAACGATGATACTTTTTCCGAACAGCTTGCGTCTTTAGCTGATATTTACATAAACGACGCTTTCGGAACATCTCATCGCGCTCACGCTTCAACCTACGGCATCGCTTCATATCTTTCTTCAGGCGTGGGTTTTCTCATGAAAAAAGAAATTGAATATTTTTCTAAGGTGCTTGAATCGCCTGAAAGACCGTTTTTGACTATTTTGGGTGGCGCAAAGGTTTCCGACAAAATCGGCGTAATAACGAATCTTTTGGATAAAGTCGATTCTCTTATTATCGGCGGAGCGATGGCATATACTTTCTTGAAAGTTCAGGGAGTTGATGTCGGCGCCTCTCTTGTAGAAGAAGACAAAAAAGATGAGGCAGAAAAAATCTTGGAAAAAATTAAAGAAAAGGGAATTAAACTCGTTTTACCCATCGACCATATAATAGCGCAAGAAATTAAAGAAGACGCCGAAACAAAACAAACTTCTGACGCTACAATACCTGACGGATGGAAAGGTGTTGATATCGGGGAAAAAACCATTGCTTTAGCGCAAAATTTAATAAAAGAAGCCAAAACAATCGTATGGAACGGACCGATGGGAATATTTGAAATGGGAAAATTCTCTAACGGCACAAAAGAAGTTGCCAAAAGCATTGCCCAATCAGACGCCGTATCCATTGTAGGCGGCGGGGATTCCGTAAGCGCCGTGGAGAAATTTAATCTAAAAGAAAAATTCTCCCATATATCAACCGGCGGCGGGGCGTCACTAGAATTTTTGGAAGGGAAAGAACTTCCGGGCATAACAGCTATACCTGTCCGTCCGGAGTAAAGGAATAAAATTATGATGACATTTATAACAATAATTCATATCGTTACGTCTTTGGGGCTGATAGCCATAGTTCTGCTCCAAGCAGGTAAAGGCGCAGGGCTTGCAAACATCTTTGGAGGCGGTAGCAGCGGTATGTTTACGCCTTCTTCGGGAGGGCCGATGGCAAAAATTACCGCAGGGCTTGCTGTTTTGTTTTTAATTACTTCGCTGTATCTGTCCTTATCCACAAAAACGGTAAAACCGTCATCTATTCTTGAAAAAATCATAACCCAAGAAGAAACAGCTGTGCCGCAAGAGACTACTAATAGTTTTGAATAGAATTATCAAAACGTCCTCACTCTCGAGAAATGGTGAGCAAAAATAGTATGTTGTAGTAGCTCTGTTGAAAAATCATAACAGTAGCACAAAAGTAAAGAAAAATTCATTTACTTATGAAGAAGTCTGCGAAAAGTATTCTCTCCACTGATAACACCACACGATTAATCTTATTTATCCTCTTCTTTTTTTCGGGCGCCAGCGCATTAATTTACCAAGTAATCTGGGTACGCATGTTCGGGCTGGTATTTGGGATAACTGTTTTTGCGGCAAGCACGGTTCTAAGCGCGTTTATGGCAGGCTTAGCGCTGGGCAGCTTATATTTTGGCAGATACGCCGACAGACATAAAAACCCGGTCAAACTGTTTGCCTGCCTTCAAATAAGTATCGGCGTATTTGCGCTTTTATTCCCGTTTATTCTTTCCGGCTTAACAGAGCTTTATCTTCTACTTCACAGATATCTCTACGCCAGCTTCTACCTTTTCAGTCTCGTTAGATTCCTCTTGGCATTCCTTTTGCTGCTTATTCCCACTACTCTTATGGGGGGCACTCTGCCTGTTCTTAGTAAATTCTTTGTCAAGAAGCTAAAAGAATTGGGATGGAACATAGGCAGTCTTTACTCTGTAAACAATTTGGGGGCGGTAATTGGTTGTCTTCTGGCGGGATTTCTTCTGATCAAAACCATAGGAGTTAGGCAAACTCTATATCTTGCGGCGATTATAAATATTTTAATTGGGGCAATCAGTTTGGCAGTAAGCAAAAGTGTAGATACCGGAAAAGATGCAGAAAATGAGACACTTGCCGAGGTCGAAACGCTCTCTTTAGAGACTACCCCGCCATATCCTAAACATATACTTTATTTGGTGTTGTGGGTTTTCGCAATAGAGGGGTTCGTTTCTTTGGCTTATGAGGTGCTCTGGATGAGGATACTTGTTCTGTTTTTAGATAATACCACATACAATTTTTCAATTATTGTAACAAGTTTTATAAGCGGGTTATCCTTGGGCAGCTTCTGGATGGCAAAGATTGTGGATAAGAAGAAAAATTTATTAACGTTGCTGGGCTTTATAGAAATATGCATTGGACTTTCTGCGATATTAATTTTGTTGTTATTTGGGGCTTTGCTTTCTTTTGACTGGTTTAGATTTTATTTTATATTTGCTCCAAGGCAACAAGCAGTTGGCAACTATATTTTTTTCAGTTATATATATTCTTTTCTTGTAATGCTTGTTCCTTCATTTTTGATGGGAACAACGTTTCCTTTGGTCGGTAGAATTTATGCTCGCAGTTTAAAAAACGTTGGGCGATACATAGGAAATCTTGGTTGCTTGGACAGCGTTGGCGCCATAGTCGGCTCTTTTATTGCCGGTTTTATATTTATTCCAATGATAGGATTGCAAAAGAGCATTTTTTTAATTGCTTTTATTAACATTACCCTTGGAGGAATAATAATTATCGCCCACCCATCCGCATCTCGAAAGAGTAAATACGGCATATTATCTATCGTTTTAATTTTTTTGGCGGTTATTGCCAGTATTTATCATAATATTAATTTCTATTCCTTACAACCTGGCGAAAAGTTGCTTTATTATAAAGAGGGCGCTTATGCCACTGTAACAGTAGTAGAAAAAAACGATAGTATAAAAATATTGAAGCTTAACAATATTGAGGAAGTGCCCACGGATTATGCTTCTTTACAAACTTTCCATATGTTGGGACATTTGCCTAACTTGTTGCACAAAAATCCGCAAAAGGCATTAGTAATATGTTTCGGGGGCGGTATCACCACCGGAGCAGTGGCCACGCACGACCTTGAGCAAATAGATGCTGTAGAAATTTCCCCTGAAATGGTTAAGGCAAGTAACTATTTCCTTGAAGAAAACCAGAATGTTTTAAGCGACCCAAAGGTTAACTTGATAATTGAAGATGCCCGAAATTATCTTCTGACCACTAAAAACCGTTACGATGTGATAATTTGTGACGCTACTCATCCGGCGAGCAGTGACAGTTGGATGCTTTATACTAAAGAGTTTTACGAATCATGTGAAAAAATCTTAAATGAGGGGGGGATAATCTGTCAGTGGCTTCCTTTGCATTCTTTAGTCCCGAGAGACTATAAAATCATACTAAAAACCTTCCAATCGGTTTTTCCCCATACAAGCCTATGGCTCCCTACAGGTTATAGCCTAATGTTAGGAGCAAATGAAAAATTAGAGATTGATTTTGATTTATTTACTAAAAAATTGGAGGACAAAACAATTAAAGAGGATTTAGAAGTATTGCACTTAGATGACCCTTTCGCCTTTTTGAGCCGTTTTATTATGGGAGAAGCTACTGTAGATTTCACGAAAGACTCACCGATAAATACCGATAATAATACTCCCATCCAATTTGCATGGGAAGGGCAAAAGGGAGTAGCTACCATCCCCTTGAATATGAGAGAACTGGAAGAATTCAGACAGAGCGCCTTTCCTCTTTTGGTCAATACAGGTAAGGATACTGATAACATTAAGGAAAAACTTAAGACGTATTTTGAATCGAAAGAACATGAGATTTTAGGCCAAATTTTTACTCAAGAGTCTCGGATAGGAGATATGCTTCGGCAATATCGCAAGGCATTGAACGTCAACCCTGAAGACAAAAGCATTCAATTTCTTTTCGATGCAGGCAAACAAAGATATCTCGGCGAGGGAGGTTTCTATCAAAAAGAAGGCAGACACGAAGAAGCGATAAAAATTTATAAGGAAATACTGGAGATAGACCCTCAATGCGTGCAAGCCCTTTCCCAAATGGGAAGCGCTTATCTTGAACTGGGGAAATATGAACAGGCGATAACCATAATAAAACAAGCATTGGCAATAGAGCCTGATTTGGCAATGGCCCATAACAATTTGGGTGTTGTCTATAGATACCAAGGTTTAGATGACAATGCTGCTATCGAGGCATTTCAAAAAGCAATAGAAATAGAACCTACTTATTTAGCTCCCTATTACAATTTGGCGGATATTTACTACAAGACGGGAAAAGTTGAGGAGGCAATAGACCTCTTACAAACAGCAATAAAGATAGGTCCCGCCTATCCTAATTTCCACTATAATCTTGCAAAAATGTATTTTCAGACCGGCATGCTCGATAAAGCTATAAACGAATTGAACATGGCAATAAAACTAAACCCTCAATGGGTAGAAGCGCGATACGGCTTGGCTGTGGCATACATTAATGCGGGGAGATACCAAGATGCGAAACTTGAATTGAAGAAAATTTTAAAGATTAATCCTGACTTTCAGTTAGCCCGCAAAACTTTGAGGGATTTGGGAAGATAAACATACGGCCATGATAGAATTCGTTTATCTTTCGTTAGGTTCTAATATCGGAAACCGCCTTAAAAACATTCAAACCGCAATAAAACTTCTTAAAGAAATCGGGTTTGACATTATAAAAATTTCTTCCATATATGAAACTTCGCCGTGGGGCATAACTGAGCAACTTAGCTTCCTAAACCTCGTCATAAAAGGCAAAACAAATCTCTTTCCCGAAGAACTGCTGAAAGAAATCAAGCGCATAGAAAAAGAAATCGGCAGAAAGCCGACCCAAAAGTGGGGATCCCGCACAATCGATATAGACATTCTTTTTTATGATAAAAAAGTTTTAAAAAGTAAAACCTTAGTGGTTCCGCATCCACAACTTCATAAAAGAAAATTTATCCTTATCCCGTTAAAAGAAATTTCGCCGCGTCTTTCACATCCGCTTATTAAAAAAACAGTCAGCCAAATGCTGAAAGATTCAAGTGATAACGGCTCGGTTGTGTTATATAATAAAACCTTGGTGAAGAAAAAATGAGATTTAAAATAAGTCCCGAAAACCGAATACCGAAAACCGAATACCTTCTTTTATTTTTCTTGTCTTTATTTCTCATAGGTTGTGCTACCGTCTATAACCCCGTCACCGGCAAAGACGAGTCAACCCTGATAGGAGAAAAACAAGAAATCCAGATAGGAAAAGAAGCCGCCGCGTCCTTGGAGAGAAAACACGGCATAGTAAAGGATGAGAGGCTTAACATCTATCTTACAAAAATAGGACTAAGAGTCGCGAAAGCAAGCGGCAGACCTCATCTTCCTTATAAATTCGGAATTTTAAAAGTGGAGGATGTGAACGCTTTGGCTCTGCCCGGCGGCTACATATATGTGACGGAAGGGCTTCTAAAAGAAGCTGAAAACGACGACCAGCTCGCCTGTGTTTTGGGACATGAGATCGGACACGTCAACGCGCGACACGGAATCAAAAGAGTAGAATCTCAAATCGGTTATTCCATGATTTACAGCATTTTATTAAGAGGAAGCGACCGCGACATACAAAACCTCGCAAATCTAACATTCAATTTAACCTCTTTGGGATACTCAAGAAACGACGAATTTCAGGCGGATGAACTCGGCATAACATATGCCGCAAAAGCAGGTTACGACCCTTATGGAATGGTTGAATTTTTAAAAATATTGAAAGAACAATATAAAAGAACTCCTTCACAAATAGAGGTGTTTTTCTCAACCCATCCGCATGTTGATGATAGAATAGGCAGGGCAGAGGAAATAGCTCGGGAATATAAATGATTACACTGATTTTAAAAAGACCTGCCCGCTTCGCAGCAGGCGGGGATTACACAGATTACAATATACTGTCATTGCGAGGAGTGTAACGACGAAGCAATCTTGTGAGATTGCCACACTCCTTTCACTTTGTTCGCAATGACATATTAAAAGAACATGAAAGTAATTAAATCCCCACACAAATTAACATCAACAATAAAAACCCTTAAAAAGAAAGGCAAAACAATAGGTTTTGTCCCGACAATGGGCGCGCTCCACGACGGACACGTTTCGCTTATAAAAAAAGCGCGAAAAGAAAACGACATCGTCGTATTAAGCATATTCGTCAACCCTACGCAGTTTGGGCCAAAAGAGGACTACAAAAAATATCCGAGAAATTTCTCTCACGATAACACCATCGCAAAAAAAGAAGGTGTTGATATAATCTTTGCCCCATCAGTTGAAGACATGTACCCCGTTAAAAGTCCACACCAAAGGCGTGGCAGTCGCCCTGGGCGACTTACTTCTAACGGGGTGAATCCCGACAATTTCTCAACCTATGTGGAGGAAACAGGATTATCCAGTATTCTTGAAGGAAAAATTCGCCCCGGACATTTTAGAGGCGTTACAACTGTCGTGCTGAAACTATTCAACATCGTCCAGCCGGACAAGAGTTATTTCGGACAGAAGGACTATCAGCAGGCAGTCATAATTAAAAAAATGGTCAAAGACCTTAACATAGATACAAAAATAAAAACCTTACCAACCGTAAGGGCAAAAGACGGCCTCGCCCAAAGTTCAAGAAATGCATACTTAAGCAGAGAAGAGTGTAAATCCGCAACAATTCTTTATCGTTCACTAATTGAAGCAAAGAAATTAATAAAAAACGGCTCAACCGATGCCGAAAAAGTTAAGAAAAGAATGCAAACAATGATAAAGAAAGAAAGCCCTGCACCAGACCCGCCACTGATACAATGGCGGGACGATGCAGGGTTAAATATCGATTACATCGAAATAAGAGAACCCAAAACATTGCGACCCGTTAAAAAAATAACCGGGGAAGTGGTAATATTACTTGCGGTCCGAATAGGTAAAGTGCGGTTGATAGATAATATGATAATTGGGTAAATGGTTATCGGTGTTCGGTTATCGGGAAAAGAAAATGCTTTTAAAGATTAAACAAAAGTTGGAACAACCTTTATTTTTGTTACGATTTATTGCAGTTTGTATATGTTTACACGGTTTGATAAAAGTATTTGCTATTTTTGCGCCAAGTATTGTTATTGCCTTCATTCTTCATGTTGAGGGATCAAGTATTTTTACAGAAATTGTAAAGTCATTTAGTTACTATTTAGATGCAGTGCAAGAAATTTGGGGTATACAAAATAAAGCAACGGTTCTGTATTTATTTGCTTTCTCCTTCCTCCTCTCGGCATCTTTTATAGTATCTGGAATATCCCTGTTTCTGAGGAAATCGTGGGCGAGAAAGATGTTATTATCTCTAATTATTCTGGTCATTCTTAGTAGGTTTATAACAATGTTTTTGATGGGTAGATTTACAATAAGCTTTATGGGAATTTGGGATCTTGTAATTTATATAATGTTTTTCGTCTTTTTCACACATAAACCAATTGTTCAACTGTTTAATAAAAATGCTTAACAAAGAACAAAAGAAGAAATTATTAGAAATTGCTCGCCAGACGCTCAAGACATATATCAAAGAAAGAAAAATTACTAAATTTAGCGAGGACGACCCTGAACTATTAAAATCTTACGGCGCTTTTGTAACTTTGAGAAATTTTACCCCGAACCGACCTGCCTCGCGTCAAGGCGGGGCTCGCTCTGGTTTGGGGGCCAAAAGCAAACCACATGATGAGGAGTCGTTGCGCGGCTGTATTGGGCATATAGTAAGCAGTGAGCCGCTTTATCAAACTGTGCGGGATATGGCGATTGCCTCAAGCACACAGGACCCGCGGTTTCCACCTGTCACGGAAAGCGAATTAAAGGATATAAAAATAGAGATTTCCGTTCTTTCCCAACCGAGAAAGATAAAAAATGTTAAGGAAATTGAACTGGGCATACATGGTGTAATCGTTCGAAAAGGGTTTAATCAGGGCGTATTTCTTCCACAGGTCGCCGAAGAAACCGGCTGGAAAAAGGAAGAGTTTCTCTCCTGTTTATGCTCTCACAAGGCAGGCCTGCCGCCAGATGCATGGAAAGATAAAGACACAAATATTTATATATTCGAGGCAGAAGTGTTTGAGGAAGCGTAGCTTCGCTTAATATCAAATATCAAAAATAAAAAATTACCCCTAGAAATTGCTTTGCAATTTCAGGGACTAAGTCCTCGCAATTTTTAAAATTGCAGAGGGAATATACATATTAAAAATGTAAATATATTTTTATGTTTTTGGTTTCTGTCTTTGCTATTTAAGATTTGATTTTTGGTTTTATTAGGGTACAATCCCCGCATGGCCGGAAAAGTAATCCAAAACAAGCGGGCTTTTCACGAATATCATATTACGGACAAATTTGAAGCCGGGCTTGTGCTTAAAGGAACAGAGGTTAAATCTTTGCGTGAAGGGAATGTAAGTATCGTTGATGCTTTCGCAAAAGTTGAAGATGGAGAGGTTTTTCTTTACAATATGCATATTACCCCCTACGAAGAGGGGAGCATTTTTAACACTGCTCCGACCAGAAAAAGAAAACTTCTTTTGCATAAAAACGAAATTAAGAAGCTTGCGGGAAAGTTTGCTTTAAAAGGGCTGGCGCTGATTCCGTTAAAAATTTATTTCGCAAGTAGGGGCTGGGCGAAAGTAGAACTCGGGCTTGCAAAAGCCAAAAAACTATTTGATAAACGCGCCGACTTAAAAAAGCACGATGTGGAAAAGGAAATAAGAAAAGCGGTAAAGGGAAGATAGGAAAAATAAATCAAAAATTAAAAGGTAAAAAGTAAAATGACAATGCAAAATGTAAAATTTTTAATAACTAAACAAAAAACAAGTGTTTGGGTTGTTCTTTTTTTACATTTTAAATTTTAATATGTATTTTTGATATTTGATGTTTAATTTTTTATTTTATTAATGGGGGTGCCAAGGCATCGACATGGAGCAAGCGGCTAAAAGGAGCACGCCGAGGTTGTCAGGAGGCCTCGTTAAAACCTGACAAAATACAAAAGCTGAAGAAGCTGTAGCTTTCGCCGCTTAACAAAGCGGTCGACATCCTTATACGCTTTTGCCTGTTGGGCATTAAGGATGCAGGAAAACGGGCTTACTTCTTGTTCTCGGTCTGAAGGGCAAGAAGGACAAAAAACCAGACTCGTTTCTTTCTTATCTTGTCCTTGGGAGAGGAGAGAAATTAAACTAAAATAAGGAACAAGCGTGTAGCTGCCTTTTAGGAGCTTTTCTATGGACACGGGTTCGATTCCCGTCACCTCCACCATATTGAGTTGTCCTCCTGCCTTTGATATATTTTGTAAACTTCCGCGCCAAAGATTTTGATGTGGGAGAAAATTCTTACACTTACTTGCTACTTATTGCTTTGCGTGCTATTCTTTGCAGTTAATTTTTATATTTTCAAGGTGTAATTATGCTATTGATAGAAAACCTACATATTGAGGTGTCCGACGAGAAGATTATTTCCGGCTTAAATTATAAAATCTTCGTATATAAAAATTTATGAGTCAAAACCATCAACATCAAAATACGGCTTTTTCTGGGCTGGGCATCATGCCTAGTTTTTTAAGAACACTGGAAAAATTAAACTATAAAGAACCTACCCCGATTCAAAGTCAAGCCATGCCGGTAGCAATACAGGGCAAGGATGTAGTAGGTATTGCCCAGACGGGCACCGGTAAGACAATTGCGTTTGGCATCCCGATGCTTCAAAAGCTATGTCAAGTAAAAGGGCGCGGCTTGGTGGTGGTTCCCACGCGGGAACTTGCCATACAAGTTGACGAAGCGTTGCATCAAATCGGCGCAGATATGAGATTAAAAACGGCTGTTATTATCGGAGGTACGTCAATACGCCCCCAGATACAAGCGCTTAACAGAAATCCACATGTTATTATAGCTACTCCGGGTCGTTTAAATGACCATTTAGAGCAAAGAACAGTGCGGCTTGCAAATGTTCTTATTGTCGTACTTGATGAAGCAGACCGTATGTTAGACATGGGATTTGAGCCCCAAATTAGACAAATCTTCAACGCGCTTCCGCGTGAGCGACAAACAATGCTTTTCTCCGCGACAATACCTCACGCAATTATGAATATGGCTACGAAATACATGAAAGTTCCGATTAGAATAGAGGTTGCTCCTACCGGGACAACAGTTAAACAGGTAACACAGGAAATTTTTATTATTTCAAAAGATTTGAAATCCCGTCTATTGGAAAAACTTCTCAAACAATATTCCGGCCCGACACTTATTTTTACAAGGACAAAACACGGAGCAAGCAAACTTACGAAGGTGCTTTGCAGTATTGGACATAGAGCCGCAGAGATTCATTCCAACCGCTCCCTTTTCCAACGCCGTGAGGCGCTTCAAGGATTTAAATCAGGGAAATATCGCGTATTAGTAGCCACCGATGTTGCTTCAAGAGGTATTGATGTAATCGGCATTGAACTGGTAATTAATTATGACCTTCCGGATAACTCTGAAGATTATGTGCACCGAATCGGACGAACGGCCCGCGCCGGCGCTAACGGACATGCTATTTCATTCGCAACTTCCCAGCAGCGGCGTGATTTGTACCGTATTGAACGTCTGATAAGAAAAAGTCTTCCGATTTCACCGCTTCCGGCTGACCTTCCTCCTGCCCGCGCTCATAAATTTTCTCCAGGCAGATATAAGGGGTCGTCACATTCTCGCAACCGTTCTCATTCGGGCACTTCACGCGCAGGTGGTTCGCACCCAAGTGGTTCACGCTCAGGGAGTCCTCATTCAGGTGGTTCGCGCACAGGTGGTTCACACCCAAGTGGTTCACGCTCAGGGAGTTCTCATTCAGGCGGTTCACGCCCCAGCCGATTCTCCCATAAACGCAATCGCTCATCCTCGTCAACCCGCCATGGAAGCAGTGGCGAACGGACAGGGAACAATAGATCAAGACGGTTTCATAAAAATTAGACCCATTAGAAGTCCACATCAAAGGTGTGGCAGTTATCTCTGGCGACTTACCCGTCTTGCTGTCGAGGCAGGCTTCTAACGGGTTTAGAAATTACAGAACAATAAAATGAAACTGAAAGATTTAGGTTATAACGCTTTTTTTGCATCTAATCGCAAAACTTTAGGGCTGGATGCCTACTTAGTTGCGCGTGTTATAGCTGAACACAAAGAGGCTTATATAGTAAAAAATACTACTAATGAATATTTGGCTAAAATAACCGGCAGACAAATGTTTAATGCTTTATCAAGAGAAGATTATCCTGCCGTCGGGGATTGGGTGGCTATTACCGAACTTGACTATGAGCGGGCCGTAATTCACGCAGTCTTGCCAAGAAAAACAATGTTAAAAAGAAAATATAGCGATAAAAACGCAACTCAAGTTATTGCCGCAAATATTGACATTACCTTTGCCGTAGAGTCGGTTGACAGAGATTATAATCTAAATCGCTTAGAAAGATGTCTTGCAATAGCAAAAGACGGAAACATAAAGCCTGCTATCGTGTTAAATAAAATTGATTTGATTCACCCTGCGGAAT
>CAZNJA010000020.1:10607-23712 GCA_964573245.1 uncultured bacterium | reverse complement strand
TTTTTATCCTAAAAGTAAAATCGGCATCTTCACAAGCATAATTCGCCACTCTGTCAATTTCTATTTCAGCTATTGTTTTTTTATCCCCTACAAGCTCTGTAAAAGAGAGCATTTTAAAACCCAAATATTTTAGGGCAAGATGCGAAAGGTTGTGCTCTCCTCTTACCGGATTTATAAGATAAGATGCTATCATCGTGTCGAAATTTATGTCTTTAATCTCAAGTCCTGCCCTTTTCAAGACAGTGTAATCATATTTTATATTTTGCCCGACTTTTTTGATTTTCGGGTTTTGCAAAACAGGTCTTAATCGTTCCAGAACCAATTTTAAATCCAGTTGTTTGGGCGCGCCCAAATATTTGTGCGCGATAGGGATGTAATACGCCTCGCCTTCTTTGAAAGACAGCGAAATTCCGACTAAATTTGCGCGGGTAGGGGATACGGAAGTCGTTTCGGTATCGAGTGCTATTTCTTTTTGTTCTGCCATTTGCTTTGCCAAATTATCAAGTTCATTTTCTGTAAGAATAATTTTGTAATTTGCGTTTTCCGACTTTTTATAGCCTGAAAAATCCAGCAGTAAACGCACGAGCCCCAAACTCCGGAAGACCTTTGTTATTTTTTCGATGTTATAAGGTTTAAGTAAATATTTTTCCAAATCGAAACCAATCGGAACTTCTTTGTTTATCAGCGCTATTTTTTTATATAGTTGCAGAGTAGTTCTGTGTTCTTTCATATCCGGCGCCTTTTCAGTAATATTTTCTATATTTGAATATTCTTTTAGAAGTTTGATTGCTTTCTTTTCGCCTATCCCTTCTATGCCCGGGATATTTGCTTCCTTCTCTCCCGTAAGAGCCAAAAAATCCGGAATATGCCCGGGATTTACTCCGATTTCCCGTCTGATATTATTGTTATCGTAAACTTTATAATTCTGGAAAGGGTTTATTACCTTTATGTTTACCCCGTTAGAAATACCATTTCTTTCGGGGTTTTCCGATATTAATTGAAGGACATCTTTGTTGCTGGAAATAATTATCGTTTCTATCTTTTCTTTTGCGGAAGAATTAGCCAATTTCCCTATTATATCTGATGCTTTGTATCCTTTTTCCTGGATGATTGGGATATTGAGTGATTTCAGGATTTTCTTAAAAGAAGCGGTTTCTTTCAGTAAAGAATTTGGCATTGCGGGATGAAATGTTTTTAATGTGAACGTTGATTTTTTTATTTTTGCAGGCGATGGCTTATCGAATACGACAGCGCAATACATCGGCTCGTAATCTTTTAAGAGTTTTAAGATTATTTTTGCAAAAAGGGAAATTGTGCTTTCCCTTTGTCCCAATTCGAACGGGAGGGAGGCAAGGGAATAGTAACTCTTGTACGCCAATGAATTTCCGTGAATGAGCAGGAATCTATTTTGCGGTGATTTTTTCCGTATGGATTCAGGCATAATGAGCCTACTTTCTTTTGCTTTGTCCGTTAGTGTATTTTACAACAATCCCGATGAAATTTATTTTTTGTTTGTCGGCGTAATGCTTGTGGACAACGGAAGTTTAAATCCCGAAAGGTCGGTTATGCTCAAAGTCAGAAAAATTTCGAAAGTGTATTCCTCGTCTTTGGTTCTTTTGTAATTGTTCATTTGAAGTTCCGCTGTCCAGCAATGAAGCGGTTTCTTTATATAAACGCCGCCGCTTCTTATAAATTCATTTTCTATATCGTATGTCGTTGAAAATTGCAGTTGCGTATTAAACAAAAAGTCGAACCATATAGTCCCGTTTGCGCGGTATAAATCTTCTGTTCTGTAATAACTTAATCCTAAAGAACCGCCGGCTTTTTCCCATTTGCTTATTCCCAGACTTGAATTTACAATTTCGAATCGGTCTTTTTGCGGTGTGTATGTGGCGTCTGAAACAAGAGATATTCCGGATATAGGATTAAGAGTGTTTTCTATGAAAACGTGGTCCCACTGCTCTTCCTCTATTGAATAATTTGAAAAAATCCTTAGATTAAACGGCTCTGTGTATGTCGTTTTGTCTGTCTTTATTAAATCGGCAGGCGAATCCGAGCGGATTGAAGGAGATATAATGGGCTGGGCTTCTCTTAAATAGATTTCGTCCATATCTTCGGGAGGGAAATACTCTTCTGTCTGTTCGTATTTTGGGATTTTCAGACGGTTGATAATTTCGACGAAAAATCCGTTCTGTGAAGTTATCCTGTCTATCGGGTCAAGTCTTATTAATTCGTTTCTAGGAATACTCGGGTCGGGCCTGTAATAATATCCTATTTGCGGCTGAAAAATATGTTGAACGTCTCCGTACTTTCTTGCGAGTTTGCTCCTTAAGTTCCATCCGACACTTTCCGTTGTTCTAAATACCGCTTTTTCTTCTGCGTTTTCGCTGTATCCTGTTCCTCTAAAGGTGAGATACGGCTCGCTTGTGAGCCAGTTGCTTATCCTGTGAGGAGAAGATAACTTGCCGAATAAATCAAATCGGTCGAGTTCCGTGTCTGCGTCGATATCTTCTTCTTCGGGAAATGCCTCTTTAAAGTGGGAATAATCTGCTTCTATTTTATAATGAAGCGGTGAATTTTCTATTCTCTGTTCTCTTGTGGCAAAGAAAATGCTTGGTTGTCTTTGGACCAAATACTCAAAATCGTTCAAAGCGGCGTTTAGATAAAAAACGGAATTGTAATCAGGTTTTATTTGCTCAAGCGCGAAATAATTTTCGGGGGCTCTGCTTAACGCAAATTTTTCCTCTCCTTTGTTCATCTCCTCGAAGAAAAAGTCTTTGTTGAAATTCTCGTCGGAAAATCTTTCTATTTTCATAATGCTCGTTAAGTCGTTTTGCCATTCTTGTCTGTGTTTGAACACGCCTTTCCATCTTTTGTATTTGTCGTTTCCTTCGACGGTTCCGCCGTATCTTTTTATGCTGTCCCGCTCGTAGAAATCATCGTCTTCATCCATATAATATGCATATATATAATTTTTGCCGCCTTCATTTTCCAAATCTATATCAAATCCTTGTCCCCAGCCCAAATTTTCAAGATAGTCCAGATATATTCTGCCTCTAAGGTTATCATTCACATACCAGTTGTAATGGGCGAGATCCATCCACCCTTTTTCTTCGGAATATCCCACCCAATTTACTAATCCGTAAGGAGGGTTTTTTATATAAACATGATAATAAGGGAAATAAAAAATAGGGACACCGTATAGGAAAAAAAGCATATTTTTTGCGGTTGCTTTGTCTTCAAGGTTAAGTGTTGCGCTGGAACAACTTAAATGATAATGCGGATATTTGCGGTCGCAGGTGGTGAAACTGCCGCGGCTTAAAGTAAATTCATTTTCCGAGAGAACATCTATTCTTTTTCCTGTCCAGTGCCAGGGCGGGAAGTAACCTGTTATATCGCCGGCGAAATAGCCTCTATTTTCTTTCAAATCGTAAAACATTTCATTAGCGTGCACGGTATTTTGTCCTTTGACGTAATAGACATTATTGATGGCTTTGACCTCTTCGGCATCAATGTTTATTTCCAGTCTGTCCGCAAAAATCTTTATGTTTTTATATTCGATGAATGCATTATCTATCGCAATAATAAAGTCGTCTTTTATGAGATACTCTACCCTTTCACCTTCTATTTTTACCTGCCTCGCCAAAGACGACGAGTCAAGGCGGGACGGCAGGCCGTTCTGAATAACTTCATCGGCATTGAGATTCGGGGAAAGAATAAGGGTAAAAAACAGAAAAACCATGGTAAATCTGATATGCATAGTAGCGCTACATATAGCATACCGCCTGCCATTTTGCAAGAAAAACTCCGTGGAATTGGATTTTAAATTGAATTAAGTTTATTATATAAATAGTTTTTAATTTTGACTCGGATATTTAATATTTTATTTTTTATTTTTGATTTTTCTCTCACGAAGGTGAGAGAAGCTGTCCCTGTAGCTCAGCCCGGATAGAGCGCCGGCCTCCGGAGTCGGTTGCACAGGTTCAAATCCTGTCAGGGACACTTAATGAGCTCACAACTTACGTTATCCACCGTAGGCGGACAACGTAAGTTGTATGGGCGAATTAACTCCGCAGCCTGCCCCAAAATTATCAAAGAGAATTTTGGGGCGATTAGGCAAGGAGCGAATACAAAAGGCGATAAAAACTCATCCCGAAGCGTGCGAAGAAGATTTTTCAGGAAATCTTCAAGCGGTTTACGCAAGGGGGAAAAGTGAATTTTTTTAAGAGCAGTTTTCAATCAATTCAATCTGCGAAGTTGTTTTTGTCATAGGTTCAATTACGATTCGCTTTTAAAAATGTTAAAATAGCATTCAAAATTAATTTCTAATAGGAAAGGGGCAATAAATGGTTCAAATTAAAAACGAAGGCATAATACTTGAAAGCTCGCAGAATGGATTTGATAATCAGGCGGTCTTAAATCCCGCTTGCATTGAGCTAAACGGTATAACTCATATGTTTTACAGAGGAGTAAGGAAAGGTGATATGGATTCGTCAATAGGTTATTGCCAGTTGGTAGACAATAAGGTTGTGCTAAGGTTGGATAAACCCGTTATTTTCCCGGAGTACGATTACGAAAAGAATGGCATAGAAGACCCGAGGATTGTTTTTCTTGACGGAGTATATTATCTTTTTTATACCGTTTATGATGGGAAGAATGCGCTTATTGCTTATGCTACAAGTACTGACCTTGTAAATTTTACAAAGCATGGAGTAATTTCTCCGCGTATTACTTATGCCGAAGCCGGTAATCTCTTCTGTTGTTCAAAGGTCAAGATTAGAGAGAAATATTCCATATTTGCATCATATATAAAAGACAGACAAGGCGATGATATCCTGCTTTGGGAAAAAGACGCTTTTATATTTCCTAAAAAAATTAACGGCAAATTTGCGTTGGTTCACCGCATACTTCCCGGAATTCAGGTTATATATTTTGATGATTTCAAAGAGCTAACCGATGATTATTGGAGGTGTTATCTTAAAAATTTGGGCAAATATGTTATTCTCGATTCTGTATCCAGATTTGAAAGCAGAAATATCGGGGGCGGTTGTCCGCCTATCGAAACAAAAGACGGATGGCTTTTGATATATCATGCCGTAGAAGATTCGCGCATTGGAAGAATTTATCATGCCGGCGCGGCATTATTGGATATTAATGACCCGACTAAAATTATCGCGCGGCTAAAACGTCCTTTATTTTCACCGAGTCAAAAATGGGAAAAGCAGGGAGATGTCAACAATGTTGTTTTTCCGACGGGGGCCATCCTAAAAGACGGCAGGTTGTATATTTATTATGGCGCGGCAGATAAGCGCATTGCGGCAAAATCTATGGATATGGAAGAACTTTTGACGGAACTAAAAAAGAACAAAGACAATTTTTGATTAAAAATGAAAAAAACACTTAAAATTATTTATTTGTCCACTTTCCCGCCCAGAGAATGCGGCATAGCTACCTTTACCCAAGACCTTACGGATACGATGGATAATTTACTTGAACCCGTTATTGAGTCCAGGATAGCCGCGATCAACCCAGATGATATATCGCGTTATCACTACCCGAGAAAAGTCATCTTCCAGATAGATCAGAATTCCCGGCAGGAATATATTAAAACCGCCGAAGAAATTAACGCAATGGATGATGTAAAACTTGTGAATATACAGCATGAATTCGGCATTTTCGGAGGAGAATATGGCTTTTACCTTCTTGCATTTTTGGATGCGCTTAAGAGACCGTCTATTATCACTTTTCACAGTGTTTTGCCTTCGCCCAATCCTAAACTTTATGACGTGGTCAAGTTGATATCCGAGAAATCAAGTGGTTTGATTGTAATGACTAACCGTTCCAAGGAAATACTTGTTCGGGAATACGGAATAAGCGAGGATAAAATATCGTGCATTCCCCACGGCATTCATTCTATGCCCTACATCTCAAGTATAAAACAAAAGTATGTTTTAAGTTTTTTTAAAAGGACGACTCTTTTAACGTTCGGTTTCTTGAGCAGAGGCAAAGGGATTGAATATGTCATAGAGGCGCTTCCTAAAGTTGTTAATGCTTACCCTGATTTTTTGTATATCGTTTTGGGTGTTACTCATCCGGGAGTTCTAAAAGAAGAAGGAGAAAGTTACCGTAATTTTTTGATTGAAAAAGTCCTCGCTCTCAAACTTTCCTCCAACGTGAACTTTTATAATGAATATGCTGACCTTGATAAACTGCTTCAATTTTTAAAGGCGACGGATATTTATATTTCAACATCTCTTGACCCCAATCAGGCTGTTTCAGGCACGCTTTCCTATGCGCTGGGTGTGGGCAGACCTGTAATTTCCACCCCTTTTGCGCAAGCTAAGGAACTCGTAACACAGAAAACGGGAATATTGGTAAATTTTAAAGATCCTGATTCTTATGCCGAAGCTATCATAAAACTTCTCAAAGAGCTCCAACTAAGGGAACAACTTGGGAAGAATGCCTATTTTAGAACTCGCAATATGACTTGGGATAATGTTGCCCTTGAGTATTCAAAATTGTTCTCTAAATATTCAAATAATGTCGCCGAAGTAAGCGAATATAAAAAAATACCCCGCATTAATCTTAGTCATATGTTCTGCCTTACAGATGATTTCGGTATCATACAGTTCGCAAAACTGTCCCTGCCTGATATTTCATCGGGTTATACACTTGATGACAATGCCCGCGCTCTGATAGTTGCATGCTTATATTACGACGAACTCGGAAAATCTATTAAGATAACCTATCTTGATAAACAGAAAACAGGGTTGATCAATCGTATAAAAATATATTTGGATTTCATAGAGTTTTTATTAGGTCCCAACTCAGAGGGGCAAAGCGGGAATGGAGGCATTTTTCATAATTATGTAAAGTCCGACAGAACGATAGATTTTGAGCTTAACAAAAAAGAAAACCTTGATGATGCTAACGGTCGGGCTATGTGGGCATTGGCGGTTGTCGCCTCGGTTGATTCCCTTCCTGAGGGCATAAAAAACAAAGCTCTATCCCTGTTAAATAAAAGAATAGAAAGACATAAAATGTTTGAATCTCCCAGGGCAACCGCTTTTTATATAAAAGGGGTTTGTCTGCTTTTAAGAAGAATTAAAGCAATTGAAGGTAGGAGGGATTTGGATGCGTCTGGTCCAAGCTCTTCGGCTTCGCTTCCTTTATTGCCTCCGCTTCGTCGAGCTGAAGACGAAACGAAAAAAAGATTGTTAGTCGAGTGGCGAGTTAAGGCGGAAAAGATATTAATTGTTCTTTGCGACAGATTGGTATCGCTTTATCGCGGCGTGTCTTCGGCAGATTGGCAGTGGTTTGAAAATTATCTTACTTATTCCAATGCCGTTTTACCCGAGGCGCTTATTTTGGGATATGAACAAACCCGCAATAGCGACTACTTTGATATAGGCATAAAGACGCTGGATTTTCTGATAAGTCATACTTTTGTAAACGGAATGTATATACCCACAGGTCAGGACGGCTGGCATCACAGAACGGGGCAGCGCCGTTATTTCGACCAGCAGCCCGAAGATGTGTCGGCAATGGTTTGCGCTCTTTCCTCCGCATGTTTGGTAACCGGAAAAGATTCTTACAAAAAACTTATGCATGTGGCTTTTAACTGGTTTTTGGGTGACAATGTTCTAAAGCAGATGGTCTATGACAGAACCACAGGCGGATGCTACGACGGAGTAGGAGAGGGGCATATTAACTTAAATCAGGGAGCGGAATCCACAACCTCTTACCTTATAGCGCGGCTTGCCATAATTGTAAGTAAGAAGTATATAGATAAAAAAGGTTTGCAGAATAAAAATAAATAAAAGGAGATGTCGGACAATGTGTAGTAAAAAAATACCTGCCCGCTTCTTACGAAAGCCTGCCCGCCAAAAAAGTTCGTTGGCAGGCGGGCCTGCCAGCCAAAGATTGATAGGCGGAACAGTTTGCGTATCGGGTTATTTCAACCCTGTTCACAAAGGGCATGTTCGTTATTTGAAAGAAGCAAAAAAACTCGGTGACCGTCTTGTAGTTATCGTCAATAACGATAAACAAGTAAAAATAAAGGGAAGCAAACCTTTCATGGACCAGCAGGAACGTTTGGAAATAGTTTCTGCAATTGGGTGTGTTGACGAAGCGATTATCTCGATAGACGAAGACGGAACCGTAATCGAAACTTTAAAATTGATTAAACCCGATATATTCGCCAAAGGCGGGGACAGAACATTGGATAATATTCCCGAAAAGAAAATATGCGACAAATTAGGCATAAAAATAGTTACTGAAGTAGGCGGCGAAAAAGTTCAGTCAAGTTCCAGACTTATTAAGAATTCTTATGGTGAAGACTAAAATAATCTGCACTCTAGGGCCCGCGTCCGCAAACGAAACCGTTATCAGAAAAATGATGCTTGCAGGCATGGACGTGGCGCGTCTTAATTTTTCGCACGGAAGCGGCAAGACTTTGCTTAACAAAATAGAAATAGTCCGTCTTCTGAATAAAAAATACCGCAGGGGGGTAAAACTTCTTGGTGATTTACAGGGACACCGCATAAGAGTGGGTGAACTTGCCGAACCGCTTGAAGTGAAAAAACGCAATATCTTCTGGCTCACACAGGAAAAAATAAAAGGCGGCTATAAAACTATTCCTTTCGATTATAAAGGTTCCCTGCGGACGATAAAAAACGGACAACATATATTCATAGACGACGGAAATATCTCCTTGCAAGTAATCGGGCGAACTAAACATAGTCTAAAAGTCAAAGTTCTTGTCGGCGGACTTTTGAAGAAATACAAAGGGATAAATATTCCGGAGGCAAAGCTTGATTTCGGCGGCATCAGCCAAAAAGATACTCAAGATATTCTCTTTTGCGAAGAACACGGCGTCGAATATATAGCACAATCTTTTGTGCGTAAGGTAAGCGATATTCTGGATGTGAGAAAACTGCTTAAACCCAATTCGAAATGCAAACTCATCGCAAAAATAGAAGACAGAGAAGGCATAAAAAATATAGACGGGATAATCAAAACCTCTGACGGGATTATGATAGCGCGCGGAGATATGGGAGTTTCAGTTCCTGTTTACCAAATTCCTGTCATACAGAAAATGATAATAAAAAAGTGCAACAAAGCCAAAAAATTCGTCATTACTGCGACACAGATGCTCGAAAGTATGACCGAAAACCGCATTCCTACCAGAGCAGAAGTAACGGACGTGGCAAATGCCATAATAGACGGGACCGATTTCGTTATGCTTTCCGCCGAATCGGCAGTGGGAAAATATCCTGTGGAGACAGTCGGCATGATGAACAATATAATAAAATTTACGGAAGGGTATCTGAAATAATCTGTCTGGAAATTGCAAATATGTTTTTGGAATTAAGAAAGAACACACCCCAAATTGGCAATTTTTTATTGAACTTATGCATTAATCCATAGGAACTCTTTTAACTTTCTCTTCCACCACCACACCATTGCGAATTACTTGTGTTCTTACTAATCTATAATCGCCGTCTTCGCTATATCCGGAAGGTGTTGCTCTGACTATTTCCCGTGTGCCGTCATCATATGTTCTGGTATATTGAACGGTCCTGTCTTCTTCTGCAGCCTCTTCAGCCGCGCGGTCCATTATATTGCCGATCGCTCCTCCTATAAGCGCGCCTGCTGCGGCTCCGACGATTCCGCCGCGCCATGGATTGTCCTTATCTATGAGAACTCCCGCAACACCGCCGAGGATTGCGCCCGTGCCTGCGCCGGCTCTTGTTCTTGTTGATGTGGTAGCACAACCGGCCAATAAAACCGCAACAACTACAACACATACTATAATCGGATTTCCTCTCATCTTTTGCCTCACTTTTCTAAATCTATTATAACTTGCCTGTCAATTGCGAGTGTGGAAATTTATTATGGAAAAAGGTAGAGTATATAGAGAACAAAAGACAAAATTACCTGATATGGCCAAGATATTCAGAGAATACGAAATCGGTAATAAGGCAACAGACGAATTAATATCCAAACTTGCAAAACTATCCTCTTCTGCCGAGACCGAAGAACTGCTCCGCGAAATACTTACCACTGCCGTAAAATTGGGACTTGAATCATCCGACAAAGGCGACCTCAAACTTGTGAACAATGCGCTTAAAGAATTACGTTATTCTTTTAAAATATTCACTCTTTATAGAGACGTAAAAAAAGTCATAATCTTCGGTTCTGCAAGGTCGGCTAATACCTCGCCCGAATATAAAATGGCGGAAGAATTTGCGCGTAAAATAACCGCAAAGGGCTATATGATTGTAACCGGCGGAGGTGGGGGCGTTATGGAAGCCGGCAACAAAGGAGCAGAACACGGAAAGGAATTTGCGTTAAATATCCGACTGCCTTTTGAACAAAAACCCAACCCTTACATAGACGAGAAACAAAAACTAATAAACTTCAAATATTTCTTTACGAGGAAACTCATCTTCATAAAAGAAACCGATGCAACCACGCTTTTCCCGGGCGGATTTGGCACAAATGATGAGGGATTCGAAGCAATCACATTAATCCAGACAGGCAAATCCAAACCAAGACCCGTAATTTTAATGCAGCCGCAGGGCTCAACATACTGGGTGCAGTGGAAAGCATTTCTGAATGACCAATTAGTCAAAAACAGTTTTATAAAAAAAGAAGACCTTAGCCTTTTTAAAATTATAGAAAATGTAGATGAGGCGGTTAAATATATAGAAGATTTTTATAGAGTGTATCACTCCCTGCGCTATACTTCGGGTCTGACTGTCCTTCGGCTAAACAAAACTCTTTCAGACAAAACACTAAAACTCATAAACCAAAACTTCAAGGATATTTTAACCGAAGGCGATATCAAACTTTCTTCACCTACAAAAGAAGAGATTCAGAAACAAGAATATTTAAACCTTCCCCGTCTGGTGATGAAATTCAACTGTCGCGATTATGGGCGGCTCCTTGAACTGATTCGCGTGATTAATGAAGATTAAATTGATGGAAATTCTTTTGTAAAAGTCCTATAATCAAAATTGTAGTTTTTAATAAAGCCAAAAAAGGAGGTAACAATGGTATGTCAAGAAGGTGGTGGCGGAGCTCCGCGTGAGATGTACAAAGCAATTTGCGCAGAATGCAAAAAAGAATGCGAAGTTCCATTCAAACCCAAAGATGACCGTCCGATATACTGCAAAGAGTGCTTTGCAAAACGCAGGGGCGAAGGTCGTTAAAAGAAGAGATTTCTTTGGTTTTAGCATAAGAATCAGAAGACTTAAAGGCTATGGTCAATAACATCGGCCATAGCCTTCTTCATGTAAAAATATAATATTTTCACAATGTGAGGATAAATTTTGAAAACATTATTACAACTAATCAATATTCATAAAGCATACGGGTTGCAAACCATCTTTGATGACGTGAGTTTTACTATTGCGGAAAACCAGAAAATAGGCGTTATAGGCCGCAACGGTTCCGGTAAATCAACCCTATGCAAAATAATCATCGGTCAAGAAGAACAAGATAGCGGAACTATTCAAAAAAGCGCCGTCTTCCGCTTGGCTTATCTACAGCAACACGACCCTTTCAAACTCGACGAAACCGTTATGGATTTTCTCGTGCGCTACACGCACAAAGAACCCTGGCAGTGCGCCAAAATAGCCGCGCGCTTCCAGATTACCAACGAAATGTTGGACCATCAAATAGCCGTCCTTTCCGGTGGTTTCAGGACGCGCTTGAAACTTGCCTCTATGCTTCTTCGCGACCCCAACCTCCTTATCCTTGACGAACCCACAAACTATCTTGATCTTAGGACACTTATTTTACTGGAAGAATTTCTGCAGGATTTCCGCGGCGGTTTTCTAATCGTCTCACACGACAGGGAATTCCTTAAAAAAACCTGCACCGAAACTTTAGAAATAGAAAACGGCAAATGCACCCTGTATCCCAGAAACGTAGAAGAATATCTGGTTTTCAAGGAAGAACAAATCCGCCTTAAAGAATGCCATAACAAAAAAATTAACGCTAAGAAAAAACAATTGCAGACATTTATAGACCGCTTCGGCGCAAAAAACACAAAAGCAAGCCAAGCCAGGTCATTCAAGAAAAAAATCGCAAGATTAAAAACCATAGATGTCGCCCATCAATTAGACAACGTGCGCATCAAAATTCCCAACGTGGAAATAAGCAATCTCATGGCTTTTGACTGCGCCGACCTTGCAATCGGTTATCCCCACCATCAGGTTGCAACTTCAATCAATCTTCAGTTTAACCGTGGCGCGCATATCGCGGTATTAGGCGATAACGGACAGGGCAAAACAACATTCATGCGCACGATTGCCGGTGATTTGGAGACAAAAGGCGGCGCCTACAAATGGGGCAGTAACTTAAAAATAGGTTATTACGCCCAGCATATCCTCTCATCGCTTCATCCCAAAGATGACGTATATACCCATCTTTCCAATAAAGCGAAAGGTTCCGTAAGCCATCAGGACATTTTAAACCTTGCCGGAAACTTCCTCTTTAAAGGCGGTGATGTGAAGAAAAAAGTCTCCGTTCTAAGCGGCGGCGAAAAAGCAAGATTATGCCTTGCAGGACTGCTACTATCCAAAAGTGATGTGCTTCTTCTTGATGAACCGACAAACCATCTGGATTTTGAAACCGCGGAATCACTCGGCAGAGCTTTAAGAACATTCTTCGGCACAATCTTTTTTATAAGCCACGACCGCACATTCGTCAATATGCTTGCAACCGAAATCGTAGAAGTAAAAGACGGCACAATCCTCGGTTATCCGGGTAACTATGAAGATTATGTATATAGAATAGAACAAAAATTCCGCGAAGAATTAAGCAAAGAGGAAAATATAAAACGCGAACCAAAACACAAAGCCGTATCCCATAAAGCGCCCGACCGCAAAATCTTAAAACAACTCCGGCTTGAAAGAGGGAAACTTAATTCCAAAATAAAAGAAATACAGACGCGCTGTGAAGCCCATAAAAAAGAATGGGAAGAAATCCGCGACATATTCATTAACGATTCCTCCAGTTGGACTCTTGACCGTAGTCAGCGCTATACATATCTGGAAGCAGTTATCAAAAAAGAAGAAGGCCTTTGGCTGGAACT
>CAZNJA010000020.1:3196-10507 GCA_964573245.1 uncultured bacterium | reverse complement strand
GCTATACATATCTGGAAGCAGTTATCAAAAAAGAAGAAGGCCTTTGGCTGGAACTGATGGAAAAAGCGGAGGCTCTGGATAAGAAGATAGAGGGACTGAAAACCTGAAGATTGATTCTAGATTCTCGATACTAGATACTTGTAGAAACGATTGTGGATTTAGGGGAGAGATGGTGGTATATTGATACTGGTAAAATTAAAGGTAAATTCTTAATAATGAACAATATGGATTCCAGAAAGAGCCTTATTCTTATTGACGATTCTAATCTTTACTACGGATTTAAAAGACAACGTTGGGAAATGGATTATGAGAAATTTTTTAATTGGCTACACGAAAACTTCAATCCTGTCAGTGTATTTTTCTTTGGAGGCATTATCTCAAATAAAACGTTTTTTGACCGGCACCCCACGCATACCTTAACCGGCTTTATAGAATATAAAGAACGAAGAGAAGCTTTCTTTAAACTTTTGAAGAAAATTGGTTTTGTAGTCAAAACCAAAGCAGTTGCTAGTGTGTATGATAGTACTGCAGGAGTTTATAAGAGAAAGTGTAATTTTGATGTGGAGATTACAATAATTGCTTTAGATAAATTGAACGAATATCAGGAGCTAGTATTGTGTAGTGGAGACGGTGATTTCGTCAAGCTTCTTAAGTATGCAAAGGGTAAATTTAAAAAGGCCACAGTCATTACTCACAAAGACCGTACGAATTGGAAAGTAGCTCAAACAGCCAATCGTGTAATTTATCTTGAGAGTATACGAAGCGAGATAGAAAAAAAGAAAGGACTGCCGTAGCAGTCCTCATTCGCTCTCCTAAGAGAGCTTTAGTCATTTAATTAGTGAGTATATACTATACTGTGAAAAAGTCAAGCCCTGTTTTAATGCAACTTTACCGACTAACAATGGATACATATTTTGCGGGGTAAATAGAAAAAGGAATTTTAAAAATGAAAGTAATCATAATAACAGGCAGTAGGAATACAAAAGGACAGACGGCGCCACGTAAAGAGCCAACTTGTTGGCTCTAACGTGGTTGACTATGTAAAAACTCAATAAGTTGAGTCTAACGTGGTTCACTTGAATGCACTGTCAGTTTGGAAAAGGTCCTGCGAACCTGCGGTTTTGATTTGGTGGATGTTATACCGATTCGTCGGCAAAATCTGGACGGGAAATTAGATAGTTTAAGAACTATCGGAAAGGATTTGGCTGGAAAATAGTGCTGACAGGTTTAAGGAATAGTATATATATTCAGACCAGTTCCTTGTTCTTTGATATGTCTATCTAAAGCGGCGATATTGTCCAAATGGTTGAGGATTTATAGGTTAATACTTAATTTTGCTGAAAAAGATTCGTTTGCCCACTTTACTATTTTTTTCAATCCATTTTTAGCAAATGTATTCACCTCAAGCTCAGACCATTGATACCTTCTATATCTTGCTATTTGACTTTTCTCAAAAAGCAGACGAAAAGCGAGTTCTATTGCGGGGAAGTTCTGACTGACAATAATGTTTCTTACTCTATGTTCACTTAAAGTATCATGGGAAGAATTAAGAGTCTTAGAAATTGCTGACTTTAATTGGTAGGAATGAATAATAGGATAATCTTTATCGTTATATTTTATCTTGCCAGACTTGAAAATCGCATATTCAATAATATGTAAACTAGTGTAAAAGCTAACTGTAATAGCCCAGTCTCTAAATTCGGATTTTTTATAAAAATTTTCTAAAAAGTCAATATTATGTTTAGCGTGAGTTAAATGGGCTTTGTCATTTGGCATTTACTTTTCTTTTGGTTTTTATTGCAGGATAGTCATTATTAATGGAATCATAGTCTAAATCTACATCTCTTTTATTTATACTGAATAGTTCAGCTACGAAGTTTTCCCCTCTCAATATATCTTTTTCCGTTTGCATAAGAAAATTTGAAAAAGTTATTTCATCTTCTAAAGAGGAATCCGTAATAAATAGAAGACTAATCTCTCTTGTATCAAAATGAAATTTTGTTCGTGTCTCTATAATTCTAAAGCCTGCCTTCTCAAGCAGTTTAGGGGCTTCATTAATAACAAAATCTGCTACTCTTGTAACAAGATTGATATATCCATTGACTTGCTTTTTTGCAGATTCTTCTATTTTACTTAAGGCTTCTTTGAATCCTTCCCTCCTGGCTTCGTTAATTTTATAGTTAACAAAATTGTCAATTAGCTTTTTAACATATTGGGGATTCCCAAATTCATAATCCAAATAAGGAAAAGGAAAGAATGTTAAAAAGCTCTTGGGGATATTTGAGCGAACATCTATGTTAGAACTTGTTTTCATCTTGATTTCGTTATACTGTACAAAAAATTAATAAAGTTGTCAATTCCATATATTGGCTGAGTGCATAGGTAATACTTTTTACTGTGTTCATCGTTCAAGAATAGAAGACAGCTTGATGGTCTTTCCTCCATTGAACTTGGTTTTTATTGATTTGAATTTTGAGGAGGTTACCGCACCTTTTGCTTGACTGGTTCCTGCTTTTTGTAAAATTGCTTTCTCTAATTGTTGGCGAACTCGCTTTTCTTGTTTTGTCATTTGAACTCTCCTTTTTCAAACTTAGACAACTAATCTGCAGATTGTGGGTTTTCAACTTTTGCAGAAGTATATCATAGGGATTGACAATATTTCAAATCTACAGTGGAAATCTTATCCTGAATAGAGTTAAAATGGAACAAAAATAATAACAAGAAAATGGATTATTTAGCATGGGAAAATCTGTTATAGTTAAAGAAAGTTTGTATACTCATGAAGAACTAAGGGCGATTGACCGTATTGTAGAGAAAGAGAAAAACAAAGAGAAGATGTTTAAATCTGAAAAAGAATTTTCGAACTATATAAAAAAGTTGACCAAGCAAACGTTAAATATCGGTAAGATTTCTTAAAATTGCGGAGGAATTATGGGTAAACCCCGCCCCTCCAAACACCTTGCTATTTATGGATATGAATATGGATATAGAGAAGCAAAGTAAATATGGTAAAAACCGCTTCGATGAGGGGCGGGGTAAAGGTAAGAAGGCTTTGAAAGTTATAGGGAAAATATTTGCAGGTTTAATTGCTCTGTATATAGTTCTTAATATTATATTCGGTATTCAGCTGAATAATACGATTGCCGAACTGAAAAGACAGGGCAGACCTATGACTATTGCCGAAATTGTTCCTGCGCCGGTTCCCGATGAGGAAAATGCGGCAATACTCTACAAAAAAGTATTTGCATTAATGAAAGGGGAAGGGAAAAGCAGTGTAGATAAACTTATAAAAATTAGCAAGGAACTTAAATCTTATTCTGATATGTCGCAGTGGACTGATAAACAAAGACAGGAAATTCCTAAACTAATTTATTCTCAAGAATTGCAGAATATTTACTCTCTTCTTGAAGAAGGTTCAAGAAAATCTAAATGTAATTTTAATCTCGATTATGAAAAGGGGCCCGCTACTTTGTTGTTACATCTTAATCCTATACGAAATGCCATGAGATTACTTTGCCTGAAAGCTCTAATGGAAGCAGAGTCAGAAAAAACTGCGCAGGCATTTGACACGCTTCTTATCGGCTTAAAAACATCAAATCATCTGAAGGATGAACCGATTCTGATTACGCAATTGGTAAGAATTGCCTGTGACGGAATCATAATAGAATCTATTAAAAGTATATCGGATTCAAAAGGCATTCCGGTTGAAAAAGCGAATTTGATAATGGATGAATTATCTTTGCACAAAGATATTGAACCTTTTGTTAAATGTATGGATGGAGAAAGAATCCTTTTTGGAGGGTGGGTATTTGAAAGGATACTTCGGGCAAATCCTAAAGGATTAAAGGAATTAGACCCTTATAATCCTTTCTCAGTTATATCAGTTATATTACGAAAACCGATCTACAAAAAAGACTTCGAATCTTATTTGACATTCCTGTCTAAAATAGGGGATTCTTATAATATTCCATACTATGAATATGCAAAAGATAAAATAACAGGAGAAGAGATTCCCAAATACTGTATTTTAACCGGATTAATTCTACCAGCTCTCAATAAGACACGGAAGCAGACAGCAAAACATCAGGCAGATATTGATATTTGCAGAACCGGACTTGCTTTGAAAATCTTTAAATTAAAAAATATGAATTATCCGTCGGATTTAAGTGAATTAGTAACGGCAGGTTTACTAAAGGGAGTTCCTATTGACTCTTTCAGCGGAAAAAGTTTAGTGTATTCCCGTCAAATCGGCGGGTTTAAACTTTATAGTTTCGGGCCGAATATGCAGAACGATTTCGGAACTGAAAAAACGAAGGAAAAAGATTCGCCTGCTTTTGAAAATTATGACCTTATCTGGCAGTCGGAAATATAACTTAAAAGGAGTGAGTGAAACATATGAACATTGAACAGTTGGGTTTTATTATAGGATTGGCGGCGGCTGCATTGACTACAATATCTTTTTTGCCGCAGGTAATAAAAGTGTTTAAAACGAAACAGACAAAAGACCTTTCATTTGCCACTTTTTTTGTTTTCTCTGTCAGTCTTTTTTTGTGGTTTGTGTATGGAATTTTGATAGGAGAACTCCCCATAATTTTAGCCAATGGCATAACTTTTCTATTGACCCTTTCTATCATCATAATGAAAATTAAATACGGATAATCAAATCTAAGAGGGGCTTTTACCGTTCAAAAATGGACACGCTCAAGATAGTTTAGAGGGGCTGTTTTGCGGCTTATCGGTTTATCGATTTAACAAATATGTGCAAGAAGCTTGACAGGCATGTTACAATGTTGTGCTATAAATCCGTATTTAACCAAAAATCTTTTATTATGCTAACACACATGATAAATAGGAATATCAATTTTTCTCGCACCCGTCATAACTTCTCACCTTATCAAATTAATTTTAATTTACAAATTCGTTCACAAACAAATCTACTCAATCAAATAAATCTTTTAACTTTTCCAAGGAGGTAACAGATGAAAACGCGTCTTTTATTTTCTGTTTTAGTTTTAGCGGTTATTTTAATGTTTGGCCGTTCAATTTATGCAAAAGATACTACGATCAATGTTCCCGAAGATTTCCCAACACTTCAGGAAGCCATAGATGCTGCAAAAGACGGGGATACTATATTAGTGGCTGAAGGTACATATAAAGGCAATATTTATTTCAAAGGCAAGTCACTTAATCTAATAGCTGATGATTCTAATGTAACAATAGAAGGAACAGAAGAAGGAAGTGTCGTTACCATAGATAGTGATTCAACAATAAAAGGGTTCACAATCACAAGCAATGATTTAGACTGCAGGGGTATATATATAATAGATGCATCTCCTATAATAGAAGATTGTACTATTATTGATAATCAAACAACTGCAAGTGGTGGAGGAGTATATTCTACTGATGGTTCCAACCCACAGATAGTAAACTGCATAATCATAGAGAACACCGGCGCAAATAATACTGCGCAAGTTGCAGGAGGTTTGCCGGTTATTACTGATTCCTTCATTGAAGACCAAGGGTTAGTGACAAGTTCAGCAATAATTGAACAAGAAGAACAAAGCGAACAACTTAAATTTTCATATCAACAAGGAGAATTGTTGGTTCGTTTCGCTCCCGTAAAAGATAACAGAAATAAGAATAGAATGCGCACTTCGTTAGAGAAAACCAATCTTTTAGATTCTGTTTCTCGTCGGGGCAAAAAAGGTTCCATGACAATAAAGCGCAATTTCAAAGTTATACCTAATTTGAGTGTTGTAAAACTACCGGAAGGAATGGATGTAGAAGAAGCGCTGGAAATATTTAAAAATACCGAAGGAGTTTTGTATGCCGAGCCTAACTATGAATTAAGAGCTTTCTCAACTTTTATGCCCGATGATGATTTATTCGAACAACAGTGGGGACTTCATAATGAAGGGCAGACGGGCGGAACTATTGATGCCGATATTGACGCTCCGGAGGCGTGGTATGTTACCGGATAAGCTGAAAAGGAAGGCCCCGTGCAGGTAATTGTAGCGGTTATTGATTCGGGAGTGGATTATACTCACCCTGACCTGACGCCCAATATGTGGGTGAATACGGGTGAAATAGCGGACAATGGTATTGATGATGACGGCAATGATTATATCGATGATGTTTACGGTTATAATTTTGTTGCTAAAGATGGCGACCCAATGGATGACCATCTACACGGCACGCACTGCGCAGGAATAATAGGCGCTGTAAGTAATAACACAATAGGAGTAGCAGGTGTCTCCTCCAACGTAAAAATAATGGCGTTAAAATTTCTCGATTCATATGGTTTTGGTCTAACATCAGACGCAATCGGCTGCATAGAATACAGTATTACGATGGGTGCAAAGGTGATAAACGCTTCATGGGGCGGAGGGGGTTATAGCACTTCTCTCAGGGATGCTATAGATTTAGCAGGAGACGCAGGGATATTATTTGTGGCAGCGGCGGGCAACGATTCCCAGGACATCGATATTCCCATGTTGCGTGTTTATCCCGCAGGTTTTAACTGTGTAAATATCATAACAGTCATGTCAACAGACCACAACGACGAGAAAGCGGACACTTCAAATTGGGGAGCTACAACAGTTGACATCGCTGCTCCGGGCGATAGTATTATAAGTACATTTCCCACTTATATGACCCGAACAATGCAATCTTATGGTTTTTCTACTTATTATGAAACCATAGGCGGAACATCGATGGCAGCCCCTCATGTAGCCGGAGCATATGCTCTTCTATGGTCTAAAAATCCGACTTTGACCTGCACCAAATTTAAAAATGTTATTTTGCAAACATCAGATAAAATTCCATCTCTTGAGAATCTTTGTGTTTCGGAAGGGAGATTAAACCTGTTAAACGCGGTTAACGCTGTACACGCATGGTATGTTGATGATGATGCTCCGGATGCAACAGGAGACGGCAAATCTTGGGATACTGCTTTTAAATATTTGCAAGATGCTCTTAGCGATACACAACTTCAAGCAGGTGACGGTATACTGGTAGCACAGGGAACATACAGGCCCGACCAGGACAAAGACAATCCGGACGGTACGGGTGACAAAGAGGCAACTTTTCAACTTACAAATGGTGTAGTTATGAATGGTGGTTATGCGGGTATTGGAACTGTAAATCCCAACGAACGAAATATAGAATCTTATCAAACAATATTAAGTGGTGATATAGGCACGATAGATAATACGGGAGACAACAGTTATCATGTTGTAACTAGTAGTGATACCACTTCGAACACAGTTTTCGACGGGTTTACAATTACAAAAGGACGAGCCTATACTGGAC
>CAZNJA010000020.1:0-3186 GCA_964573245.1 uncultured bacterium | reverse complement strand
TGACTATCAAGCAAGAGGTGGCGGTATGTTCAATAATAATAGCAACTTAATTATGATTTCAAACTGTACGTTTAAAAATAATGTTGCCTATATCGGCGGAGGAATGTTCAATAATAACAGTAGTCCCACGATTACTAACTGTCTATTTAGAGACAACACTGGATATGAGGTTAGCGGCGGAGTAGAAAATTTAGACTCATCTCCACAATTTACAGACTGCATATTTAGTGGAAATTCTGGTACTTACGGCGGAGGAGGAATCAACAACGAGGGCTCTTCATCTGAATTTACAAACTGCGTATTTAGCGATAATAGCGGTATCTACGGAAGTAGTATGAGGAACTACTGGAACTCTTCTGTAGAGATTATCAATTGTTCATTTAGCGGAAATTATCGTTACTATGGTGCTATATATAATTCCAGCAGTGACCTGACAATAACTAACTCTATATTATGGACTAACGAAGAAGATCAAATCTATAATATAGGCACACCAATTCCAATCGTCACTTACTCTAATATCAAAGGTGGATATTCAGGCGAAGGTAATATTGATGCAGACCCGTTATTCTTGAATGTAGAAAATCCTGCAGGTCCTGATGGTAGATTTTTAACCGTAGACGATGGCCTGCAATTAACTTTAGAAAGCCCATGCATTGATGTTGCAAATGATGATGAAGGGCCTGCCGTTGATATACTAGGCCAGAAGAGAGTAGACATCCCCGAAGTAGGTTTATGTAAAGTAGATATGGGGGCCTATGAATTCACCGGGATAGGCGTTATATGGTACGTTGACGCTGCCACATCTTATTATATTAAAAACGGCAAATCATGGGATACTGCTTTTAAATATTTGCAGGACGCGCTTAATAATCCACAACTTCAAGCCGGTAATATAATTCTGGTAGCGCAGGGTACTTACAGGCCCGACCAAGAAAATTCCGACCCTTCTCAGATTGGTAACCGCAACGCAACATTCCGTTTGAAGAATGGTGTATCTGTCAAAGGTGGTTATGCAGGCATTGACGCTGCAGACCCTAATGAACGAGATACTGAATCTTATAAGACAATACTTAGCGGGGACTTAAGCGGTAATGATGGCACTCCTCCAAACTTTGCCAACTATGGTGATAATAGCTACCATGTTATCACAGCTATCGAAACTGATGAGACTGCTGTCCTTGACGGGTTTACAATTACCGGCGGAAATGCTACCGGTAGTTCCGAAAAAGCTTTTGGCGGCGGATTATTTAACAGAGGAATACAAGCAGGAAGCCCTACAATTACCAACTGTATTTTCAGTTATAACCGCGCTACCTTTGGCGGTGGAATACATAATGGGCCTTTCCCTGGTTCTCCTCCCAAAGAACAAAATTTAAGAACAGTTCTTACCAATTGTGTTTTTGATAATAATACCAGCGCGGAAGGCGGCGCAATAAACGGGGGTTTATTAAAAATCACGAATTGTGTTTTCACTAATAATCTAGCTGATTATAATGGGAGATTTGGTTTCGGCGGCGCAATTGCAGGAGGCGACGGCGAAACAACCAACTGCACCTTTTACGGAAATACCGCTGTTACCCACGGCGGCGCTATATGCACCGGTGTTCGTAGTATGACTATAACCAACTCTATCTTCTGGGGCAATAGCGATGACATAGTAGGTGCTCCTTTCATTAATTATTGTGATGTTGAAAATCCTACTAAAATAGGTGACAATCGCTGGATTAAAGGAACAGGAAATATAAGCGCAGACCCATTATTTGTAGATACAGAGGAGCCATTTTTACATGGTTTGCGTCTATCTGAATCCAGCCCGTGTATCAATACTGCAAATGATGGTGTTGCTCCACTTTATGATTTACTGGGAAGACAAAGAGTGGATGTTGCCGATATGGGCGCATATGAATATTTTGCCACAACTATATGGTATGTTGACGACGACGCGCCTATAGACGGAAACGGCGAATCCTGGGATACCGCTTTTAAATGTTTACAGGATGCGCTTAACAATCCGGATTTTAGATATTACTGTGATGAGATTTGGGTAGGGCAGGGGAGTTATAGGCCCGACCTAAGAACAAACATGACAATAGAAGAACTAAATGACAGGACTTCGTCTTTTCGAATCAAAAGCGGAGTAATTTTAAAGGGCGGATATGCAGGTATAGGCGCCGGAAATCCAGATGAGCGCGATATAGAAACTTACCAAACGATATTAAGCGGGCATATAGGCCAAATCAAGGATAGTTACGGTTATTACTACTATGAAGATAACAGTTATCACATTGTAACTGCCATTAATGCGAATTCCAAGGCAACTATTGACGGATTCACACTCACAGGAGGGCGCGCACGCACCTACACACAAAAATACCCAGCAGCAGACGATTATCGCGAAAGAGGTGCAGGTATATTGAATAAAAAAAGTGATATCCTTATCAGAAACTGCAAAATCACGGATAATTATGGTTATCAAGGAGGAGGAATTTTTAATCTTGACGGTAGTCCAACCATTGAAAATTGCGTATTCTCAATTAATTCTTCTTTTGGTAATGGAGGCGGGGTATTCAATTTACAATCTTCTCCAAAAATCACAAACTGTATATTCAGTGAAAATAACAACGCCTATATAGCAGGGGGTGCGGGAATATCAAATCATAATTCATCTCCCATAATTACAAACTGTGTATTTAGTGGTAATAGCGCTATTCATGGTAGCGATATGGCAAACTACGATTCTTTTGTAGAGATTATCAATTGCTCATTCAGCGGGGATTATCGTTATTATGGTTCTATCTATAATACTGACAGTGATCTGATAATAACTAACTCTATATTATGGACAAACGAGGATCCCCAAATATACAATCAAGGCACTCCAGAGCCAATAGTTACCTACTCTGATATGCGAGGCGGATATCTTGGCGAAGGGAATATTAATGACACTCCATTATTTGTAGATGTAGGAAATCCCGCCGGTTCAGACGGTATATTCCTCACACCAGACGACGGTTTGCAGTTAATTTTGGATAGCCCGTGTATTGATACTGCAAACGATAGTGTTGCTCCCCCAACGGATATTTTGGGAGAGGAACGCATTGATGCCGATATGGGCGCATATGAATATATGCCTTAGATAGATGTAATACAACAATATACTTCCCCCGCTGGAAAGCCAAGTTT
>CAZNJA010000019.1:19499-24141 GCA_964573245.1 uncultured bacterium | reverse complement strand
GAGAAATGCCATATTTTGGTTCCTTTGCCGATTTTTACATTTTTATCAATGCAGGAGGACGAATGGACGAAGTAATTTTTCTTATTCATAGTCTTACCTTATCTTTTTTGGATGAAATTGCCAGTTCCGCCTCTTCCAGAACCTTCAAAACTCTTAATCCTTCTTCCCCGTTTGTTTTCGGCTGTTTTCTATCGGAAATACATTCTATAAAATGCCTCATTTCCTCTCTCAACGGCTCTTTGTCTTCCACATCAACAGGATAATATTCAGCTTTGTAGGCAACAGGAATTTTACCGTTTTCCCATTCTATCCTATGTGGATAAATAAAAAGTTTCTCTTTGGTCAAATCATCGAAAACCGCCATTGCTTTGGAGCCTACTATTACGAGCTTTTGCTCTTTGAAAGGATGGAGCCAGCTTACAAATATATGAGCTTTAATTTTGTCTTTAAATTCTAAAGTAGTTAATGTAATGTCATATACCCCTTCGCTTAAATAACTTTCCCCAAAACAGTCAATCTTTAAAGGCTCTGCCTGCATAAGTTCAAGTATTACAGAGATATCATGAGGGGCGAAACTCCACAGAATATTTTCTTCAACGCGTAGCTTGCCTATGTTTAATCTATTTGAATAAATATATTGGACCTTGCCCAATTTGCCTTGCAGAATTATTTCTTTCAGTTTTATCACGGCAGGATGGTATTGCAATATGTGCCCTACCATCAGAATCCTGCCTTTATTTTTGCTTAAACTTGTCAATTCTTTGCCCTGTTCATATGTTAAAGCAAGCGGTTTTTCTACGAATACATCCTTACCCGAATTTAATGCCTTCTTAACCAGTTCATAATGAGTAGCAGCAGGTGTTGAAATTGCAATAGCATTGATTTCAGGATTATTCAAAAGAACTTCAAAAGAAGGAGTGAATTTAACGGAAGGAAAATCTTTTTTTCTTTCTTCTATGATTTTGGAGTTAATATCACATGCAGTATTCAATACATTCAATTCGCTCAGATTTCTGAGAATATTTTTACCCCAATATCCTAACCCTATTAAGCCTATTTTAACATCGTCTTTTTTCTTTACCATTTTATGCTTTGACTATTTTCCTATTGGTTCCTTTATACACCCCGTTAGAAGTAAGTCTCCAGAGGCGACTGCCACACCTCTGGTGTGGACTTCTAACGGGGTAAACTCCTCTTGCATCTATTATCAGTTTGCTGTGTTTTAAAATTTTTCGGTAATCATAATTATGGTGAGCTGTTACGATTATAACGGCATCCATTGATTTTAAAAGTTTTTCCGTAAGCGGTTTTGAAGAGAGTTTAAAATCGTGTTTTCTTGATTTTTTAAGATGCGGGACATAAGGGTCGTTGTAAGAAAGTTTTGCTCCTTTATCAAGCAGCAAGTGCATCACTTCATAGGCGGGAGATTCTCTGTCGTCATCCGTATCCGCTTTATATGCTGCTCCCAGAACCAAAACTTTTGCTCCCTTTATTTTTTTGCCTTTTTCTTTCAGCGCCTGTTCGGTTTTTTCCAGCACATATTCGGGCATAGAAGTGTTTATTTTACCGGCAAGTTCTATGAACTTTGTATCCAACCCGTATTCTTTTGCTTTCCACGTAAAATAAAACGGGTCAATCGGTATGCAATGACCGCCGAGTCCCGGCCCTGGGTAAAAAGCATGAAAACCGAAGGGTTTTGTTTCGGCTGCGGAAATTACTTCCCATACATCTATGTTCATCTTATCAAGAACTATTTTAAGCTCGTTAACAAGCGCGATGTTTACGGCTCTATAAATATTTTCCAAAAGTTTGGTCATCTCCGCCACTTCGGTGGAAGATACGGGAATAACTTTTTCAACAATCGAAGAATAAAGCAGCGTTCCTAAATCAAGGCATTTTTTGGTAATACCGCCCACGACTTTAGGGATGTTCTTGGTATTATATTTTTTATTGCCCGGGTCTTCTCTTTCGGGCGAAAATACAAGGAAGAAATCTTTTCCGACTTTGAGTTTTGTTGATTGAAAAATCGGTAAAACCAAGTCCTTAGTTGTGCCGGGGTAGGTAGTGGATTCAAGAGATACAAGTTGCCCTTTTCTTAATATGTTTTTTATCGCGTTCACACTGTTCTGAACATATCGCATGTCAGGAACTTTTTTATTTTTAAGTGGTGTCGGAACGCATATAATTATGACATCGGCCTTGGATAGTTCCGCCATATTGTTTGTGGCGCGGAATTTTTGAGGGTATTTTTTGAATATGTCAAAAGAAATATGTTTTATATAAGATTTTCGCTTGTTTAAGCAATCGACTTTTTTTTTGTCTACATCAAAACCTACTACGGGAAAACCTTGTTGGAGAAATCTTATTACAAGCGGAAGCCCTACATAGCCTAATCCTATAACACTTACTTTTGCTTTTTTACTTTTGATTAACTCTTTAAGTTTGCTTTGCATGTAATCTATCTTTTGGATTATTGATAATTTTGAGCCGTATTCTATCAAAAATATGCATAAAAATCTTTAAAACCGGCGGGAAGACCAATAAGGAATTTTTGATTTTACTTAAATACCGAAGATATCCAATTTCCCAGATAATGAGTTATGCATATAACCGACGAGGCAATAGACAAGTGTTCTAAAATTACTTTCCAAGTTTGCGCCTTTTGTTCTCTGGCAAGTTTAAAACTAAAAATACCCAATATTGAAAATCCCCAAATTACGCTTATTATTACCGCTATGTAAAGGTCGAATAATAAAACCGGTATTACAAATGTTAAGGCAAAAACAAATTTAGTGATAAACGTGGAAACGGTAGACATCCATATTTGTTTTGCTGTGTGTTTATTTTCGGATTCCTCGGAGACATGAATACCCAACGCATCAGAAAAAGCATCCGCAACCGCTATTATCAATATCCCGCCTATAACCGCAAGTTTTGAGTGAGTGCCCGAATGCAGCCCCACCATTAGCCCGAGTGTTGTTATTATTGCGGAAGTCAAGCCAAAGCTAAAACCCATTTTTAATGAATGTTTCATATAAACTATTATACTACATCAAAATTTGACTGAACAGAGAAACGGCTTTATAATCTTCAGATTAAACAGGATACTGGATGCTTGATGCTGGATACTCGTAAAAACACATAGATAGAATCTATTAACCGGCATCGAGAATCTAGTATCAAGAATCAAACGACTCTTTTGCATCACTTTATAAAATTAAGATTATGAATGAAGAAAGCACTTATTCTTTTGGACAAATAGAAAAGAAATGGCAGAAGTTTTGGGAAGTTCATAACTTCTACAGGGGAGAAGATTTCTCCAAAAAACAAAAGCTTTATATATTGATTGAATTCCCGTATCCGTCCGGAGACGGGCTTCATGTAGGCCACTGCAGAAGCTATTCTGCCCTGGATGCAGTATCCCGAAAAAAAAGGATGGAAGGATTCAATGTCCTTTACCCGATAGGATGGGATGCATTCGGCTTGCCCACAGAAAACTATGCCATAAAAACGGGCGTTCATCCCGAAGTTGCCACACAGAAAAACATTGCAAACTTCAAGAAGAGCTTAAAAAGCTTGGGTATTTCCTTTGACTGGAGTAGGGAAGTAAACACAACCGACCCGAACTATTACAAGTGGACACAATGGATATTCCTGCAACTGTTCAAAAAGGATATGGCTTACCAGTCGCAGATACCAATCAACTGGTGCCCGTCCTGCAAAATCGGGCTTGCAAACGAGGAAGTAGTGCAGGGCAAGTGCGAGAGATGCGGCGCAGAAGTAGAGCGCAGAGAGCAGAAACAATGGATGTTAAAGATTACCGAATATGCCGATAGGTTGATTGACGACTTAAAAGACCTTGATTATCTGGAAAAAATAAAACTTCAGCAGATTAACTGGATAGGCAAGAGTTTCGGCACGGAGATTGACTTCAAAATAGAGAACTCAAAAGATGCCATAAGCGTATTCACAACGAGAACAGACACTCTTTTTGGTGTAACCGCAATTGTACTCGCCCCTGAACACCCAATCGTCGCTTTGCTCCTCAAAATCAAAAATCAAAAATCAAATATCAAAAATTTAGAAGAAATTAAAAACTACATAAAACAATCAAAAGCAAAAAGCGAATTTGAAAGAACAAAGATAGAAAAAGAAAAAACAGGTGTTTTCACTCATCTCTACTGTATTCATCCCGTAACAGGCGAAAAAATTCCCATCTGGCTCGGCGACTATGTAATTGCCACTTACGGCGGAGGCGCGGTAATGGTCGTTCCCGCGCACGATTACAGGGATTATGATTTCGCCAAGAAATACAAACTTGATATTAAAGAAGTTGTTAGCGGAGGAGATATCTCGGATGAAGCATTTGTTGACTACGGAGTATTAATCAATTCGGGCGAGTTTGACGGGCTTTCTTCAAAAGACGCGATAGAAAAAATAACCGACTGGCTGAAAACAAAGAACTTAGGCAGGAAAGTAATTCAGTATAAACTCCGCGACTGGATATTCTCGCGCCAGCATTACTGGGGCGAACCTATACCCATCATTCACTGTGATAAATGTGGGATAGTTCCCGTGCCGGAGGAAGATTTACCTGTTAAATTACCTTATGTTAAAAAATATGAGCCGACTGAAACGGGAC
>CAZNJA010000019.1:0-19489 GCA_964573245.1 uncultured bacterium | reverse complement strand
TGCCCTAAATGTGGAACAGACGCAAAAAGAGAAACAGACACAATGCCAAACTGGGCGGGCTCAAACTGGTACTACCTTGCATATTTAATGCAAGGAATGTCTTCCGAAGTCCCGAAGCTGCATCGGGATTCGGAATCCCTTCGGGACAATTACCCCACCCATCAAGATTTGGCGGGCAGGCAATTACCAATTTCCAAGTATAAAAAAGTATTTGAATATTGGATGCCTGTTGACTGGTATAACGGTGGAATGGAACACACAACACTGCATCTATTATATTCACGCTTCATATACAAATTCCTGTACGACATAAAGGTTGCGCCTACACCCGAGCCATACCAAAAACGCACGGCTCACGGCATGGTTCTGGCAGAAGATGGCAGAAAAATGTCCAAATCATTCGGCAATGTAATAAACCCCGACAAAATAATAAAGAACTTCGGCGCAGACACTTTGAGAATATATGAAATGTTTATGGGCCCGTTTGACCAGGCAATCGCCTGGAATACAAACGGAGTAAAAGGCGTTTTCAGGTTCTTGGAACGGCTCTGGAACTTAACACTTGAATGTGCAGGAAACCCACGAAGTGGGGAAGATGCAATACGCGAAATCCATAAACTAAACAAGAAAGTAAGCGACGATTTGGACAAAGCAAAGTTTAATACACCAATCGCCGCATTTATGGAATTTATAAATTTTGGTTATGCAAATAAACAAGATGTTGGCAAAGATGTGCTCAAAAGAATGATTTTACTGCTTGCCCCATTTGCGCCCCACACAGCAGAAGAATTGTGGGAAAGAGTAGGGGGGCCCGCCTTACGGCGAGGTAAAAAACCATCGGTTTTTAATAATAAATATCCGCAGTATGACGAGAAACTGATTAAAGAAGAAACTGTTACCGTTATAGTTCAGGTAAACGGCAAACTAAGAGCAACACTGCAGGTTGAGTGCAATATATCCGAAGAAGATTTGAAGAAGTTAGCCCTTCAAGACCCGCACGTCCAAAAACATATCGAAGGAAAAGAAATTAGAAAAGTGATAGTGATTAAGGGGAAATTGGTGAATTTTGTTGTGAATTAATCAAAAATCCGCTTTGGTCTTTTGGCTTTCCAAATATTCAACCAATTCACTAAAGGTAAGAAACACACATCCCTGCTTTTTTAATTCCGCGATAATTGCAGGCAGTTGTTCAACTGTCTTACTGCTAAATTCATGAAATAAAATAGTCGTTCCATCTGTGATATTGGATGTGGCATTTTGTTTGATTTGTTCTGCGGTTGCTTCCGTTTTCCAGTCATCGGAAGATACGAGGTTGGGCATATATACCTTTAGGTTAACCCTTGCCGCTATTGCGGGTATTCGCGGGTCGGATTCAACATAAGGACGCCAATACCACCTTGGCGCATAACCCGTTTTTTCAATAATAACCTCCTGCGCAAACAATATCTCGTGTTCCAATGACGAATCTTTTAAACCATTCGGGTGAAGATGGGCATACGAATGATTTGCTATCTCGTGTCCTGCGGCAATAACATTCTTGGCGATATCGGGATGCTTTTCCACATTCGTTCCTATATATCCGAACGTAACGTGTATATCCTCGCGCTTGAATATTTCCAAAAATTTCGGCGCGTTGTCCGTTGTCGGCCCGTCATCAAAAACAAGCGCTATATGCTTTTGGATTGGTTCAGCTTTAACCGAGCACACGGCTGTCAATAAGAACATTATAATAAGTGAAGCCTTCCCCAGCCTAAAGGCTGGGGCTTCTCTTTTAAGAGAAGGCGAAACCCCGCACCGTCCCGCCATTGTATCTTTGGCGGACTGGTGCGTGGGTAAAAATCGCATAATGCGGTATTTTAGCAGAAATGATTGGATAGTTATAAGTCCGTTCCGATATAACATCGGAAGGAGATCTCGCCCGCCTCGCCATATATTATGGCGGGCGAGGCGGATTATAAGTGATAAGTCAAAACCCTAAAGAAAAAAATTCCTAATTAGGGAACAGTTGAGAGTTTAGAGTTGAGAGTAAGGGAAAGAATACCTGAACTTGATTTTCGACTTTTCGATAGTAGAAATTTACTCTGTCTATTAGACCTTTCTATTGACTGATAATCCTCGCCCTGCATCTACAATAGTAGAAATTTACTCTGTCTATTAGACGTAAATATATCTGATATACTATAATATCTACAATAGTAGAAATTTACTCTGTCTATTAGACAAAACCTTGTCCGTTTTGCGGTAAGAATCTACAATAGTAGAAATTTACTCTGTCTATTAGACTTGTCTATACTGAACGTTGATATTAATCTACAATAGTAGAAATTTACTCTGTCTATTAGACTTTTACGGGCAGTGCGGTATATATGATCTACAATAGTAGAAATTTACTCTGTCTATTAGACAATCCTACTATGAAAATCTTGTAGGAATCTACAATAGTAGAAATTTACTCTGTCTATTAGACAATATCATCTTGATATACAGATAATGGATCTACAATAGTAGAAATTTACTCTGTCTATTAGACCTCAAGGAAGGGGGGAAATAATGCCATCTACAATAGTAGAAATTTACTCTGTCTATTAGACGATTTTATGGCAGATAATGGGAATGATCTACAATAGTAGAAATTTACTCTGTCTATTAGACAGCTGTACTCGAAAAATAAAGCGGGATGAAACAAACATCCCAAAAAGAAAACGCACTTCCTTTATAGTTTTTCATATTAAGACCAAGGTTTGCATAACTCTTAATCTATTATCATAAATTCATCGTTTTCATTTGCTGCATAACCAAAGCAAGTCTTTTTGCATTGTTGGCTCAACTGGAGAATTATAACACTATCGGTCTGGCAAAACTTTTTCCCATAATAAGAATTTATTTCTGCGGTGATATTGTCTAAAACGCGTTTACTGTTTTTAATCTGATAAACTGAATATTGCAAGCGAAAACCGAACTTTTTTAAAAATTTTGCAAAGCTGTTACGTAGCTTGTCGTTTGCAATGTCATACGAAACTATCATCATAAAGGCCTCTAAAGATTGAATTGAGGATATTGGTTTATCGGAGCATCTTTCATAAATGCCCTGTAATAACCCTGTATAAACAAAAACATATTCTTCTTATGTGACAACAACTCTTCCATAAGCCAGCCGATGTAAGGTTTGGATTTTTTGCCATATAACCGGAACTGGTCATTAACTATTTCAAAATCATCCTCTTTTATCTGCCCTAAATTATATGCCTTGCGTATTTGCCTGTCTATTACAGGCCTAATTGGTTCCACTAAATCACAGACCAGTGACTTTCTCTGATAAAATTCCCGATGATAAACGCCCTGATACAAATCGAAACCGTAAATATCCAGTAATGCCTCCACTATATTAAAAAGCAGGGTATAGCCAATATCCAGCAGGCAGTTTGTTGCATCGTGTTTGACTCTTGGCCTGCGCGCAGTCCATCCGCATTCGTTAAATAAAGCATTGAAATAAATTTTCGAAACAATACCCTCGTATCCCAGTAAATCCTGCAATGTTAAAATACTTTTAGGCGAACGCTTCTGATATTTTGTAATATTTATAATTGCTTCTTGAATATCCCTTGATTTCTGTCTTATAGATTTAAGCGTTTCAAGCTGGTTATTTATTTTGTTTGAAACAATACACCGGGCTATTTCAAGCCCTTTATACTCATATTGCTTTCTCCGAAGCAGAACATTGCCTTTCTCGTTCACACCCCAGAAACCGTAAACCCGCAAATACGCAGTCATAAAAACAATCGAGAATCCAAATTTCTCCGCCCTTTGCAATAAACCGCTTGTGATGCAGATATGTCCCGCTACGAAAAGCGCAAAAAGGCGATAACATGTCGATTGATGTTTAATTGTGCCGTCGACATCCTTTATAATTATATTGTCGTTCTTAAAACTCAGCTCGTCGCCTTCGCTGGTTAACACGAATATTATCTGTTTTTGTTTAAAATCAGGAGCTGTTAACATAATGATTGGTCACAAAGAGGTTCATATATGCACTTTTCGCATTTTTTTCTGTTTGTCTGAACAAAATTTTCCAAATCGTATGAATTTATTTTATCGATAATATCCTCAAAAGCCTTTTGCATTTTTTCATCTTCACATGGCAATTTTACAGGATACGTTTTATTGTCATCACAACTGTAGAATCGCATTCTTTTAACATTGTAGCCCATTTCCGTTAAGCCGTAATACTGGGCATAAAGCTGAAAAACATAACCGTCATAAATGTTGGTTATATGCTTTTTTCTCTCTGTCAAAAGCCCTTCTTCCACATCGAATAAATCAATTTTTCCGCAGATACGGTATTTTTCGCAATATACATCTATTCCCTGCAATATCTTTTTGCTAGTAGAATAGCGCTTTTCCTCTATTGCCGAATGAGCTGCTTTCCCTTCTATCTGGGATGTATCGTGATATAACCGCGTCGTCAATTTTCCGTGTAGTTGGTGAAAATATATCGACCTCGGACAGAAGACAAAATCATTCAGATACGATATCTGTATATAACTTTCCATAATAAATACTTATTTCCTCACGCCCTGAGCAAAATCAAACCACTCAGCATTTTTTATAATGCCGGGCTTACCTTCCGTTCTTATACGCTCCAAAACCATAAGCCCTTTTCTTGCAATATTGTATGCCCCGTTGGCGTCAGCATTTTGCGGCTGGTTTTCTTTTGCCTTTCGGGAATCAAAGAAATTGCCATCCTTATCCGCAACAGGCGAAAGGATAAAATCTTTTTCCTCATCGCCATCTTTGTATATATGACGTAATTGCAAAGTCATGCTTAACAAAAAATGCAATCTTTGGAAGAATGATTTTTCCTCTTTATTTGTGATTGCTTTTATAATATTTCCACCATTTTCGTAATTGATACCATTATCTTTTAACAGCCGTTTGAATTCTTCCGTAACATCGCAACAAATATATTCTTTATTATCTTTGTTGTATCTGTATCTTTCTTTACCTGCCGTGCATACGGTCCATTTCTTTTTTGAACCGGATTTATCCGGGAAAAAATTTGCATAATTAAAGGAAAATTCAAAATAATCCTTTTGGACGTTATAAACGATATTGTTGAATTTCCTGAAAAACTCCTGTGATTTTCTGATGCTTTCATAAGTGGCCCCAAACAAGTTTACAAAACCCGTTATCGGGTCTATTTTCGAAGTATAATGCGACATCACATAAAACAGAAAGCCGCTTTGTTTTCCCAATTTTTGGAAGCTATCAAATAGGGCCGTTAATTGATAACCCTTTAAGTAATGTCCTGCTTCGCCCGATCTTCTATCTTTAAAAACAAGGTAATTGAGTTTGTCAATAAGGGCTTTTTCGAATTTCTGATAAACCTGCTTTTCGACTTTGAATCTTCCCCTCTTAAACCCAAAATTCAAGTCTTCCAAGACAACAATCGCATTATATTTAATCATCAGCAGGGCTATCTTATGGACAATATGAGAAAGGTATCCGCTCTTCAATTCCTTTATATTTTCGATTGTTGACCAGGACTTTCTGGCGATATCGCGTTGCTTTTCTTTTCCATTCAATAGTTGGCGGTAATCTATTTTTATTTCCACATTTTTACTATTGCTATTGTAACTGTTGGTAATAGAGTTGAGACTTCCCTGCTTTAATATTTGACCGTTTTTATTTATAACCGAATAATAAAGCAAGTGCCTTTCCCCCCTATCTATGCCGATAATGTTAACGTTGGGATCATCTTTGAGATATTTATTTGCAGCATCGTTGAATCTACCTGCTATTGATGCTGCCCTGAAATTAAGTGTAATCGGGCAATGGAAAAAGAATTTGTCCCGTGTAAACCTTCTATCTTTTACAATATCATAAGCAAATTTGCTTTGTTTTTTAGGGTTAAGAGGATTTTTGTTGCTAATCTGTTGCCCTGCTTTGTGAATAGTGGTCCCATTTTTTTTGATTGAAGCAGGTCGGCAAAAGATTTCAGCTTCTCCGTTTAGTTTTAATACAAGATTATCGAGGTTTTTTCGGCTAAAAAGCAATTTCCAATAACTTGTGTGCAGATTAGGTCTGCCTTTGCTGTAAGGGGAAAAATCTTTGTTATAAATCTCAAATAAATACAATTCTCCGTTCTTGACCTTTTCGTTTATATAGCTTGTCTTAATTTTATCGAAAGATATATTATATCCCTGTTCTGCAACTTCTTTATAGAATCCGCTTATATCGGTATATTGGGAAGTAGGGGAAAAATCAAAAGAGAAATATGAACCCCATTCAGGATGTTTTTTAATGGATCCCTTAAGGAAATCAATCCATTGTCGCATTGCTTTTGGATTGTTTGACTCCTTTTTATATAACCCTTTTTCTCTTATTTCTAAAATCTCCTTTAATGGATTATAGTGCGCTATATTCAAATCAGCAAAAAATACTTTTGGAAGCATTTTCGATGGGCTAGGTAATAATTTGTAAATCATCTTTTCATAATAATCTTCTGAACTACTTGCAACAATTTGCTGTTTTAAAATCTTTTTGGCTTGCTTTTTATTATCTGAATCATCAGCTTTAAGTATATAGTTAAATATATCTGTTGCATCTTTTTTTATTATGCCAAGATAATACTTTCCGTTTTTCAAAAGCAAAATGCCAGAATTGGCGGTCTCTTTATTTACATCCCAGCCGTCAAACAATGTAGAGGTCTCAAAATTTATCTTAAACTTTTCCGTTGAATAAGGCTTCTTGGTAACATAGTTTCGTGTTTTGTTGTAAATCCCGATTACGGACGAGATTCGTTTGTATAAGACATCAAATGTATCGTAAAAATCGGTGTGTTTATCGCCTATTTCGATAGCTTTGCCGCCTTTGAATAAGTAAAGCGGCTTAACGAACTGAACAAATGCCATAATTGAATCCAGTAGTTCCTTTATTTTTTCGATCTGGAGAAATCCTTTGCCTCCTTCTTTCCCGTCTCTTGGTTCGTGGCGGTCTTTATCTAACTCGCTGAGTGATAACACTTCTTCAGCATCCTTATAAGCGTTTTCGACCCGTTTTATCAAGCATTCTTCTTTCCCCTTGTCGTAAACTTTTAAATCTGAAAAATATTGAGCAAGTGTTTTATGTTCTGTACCCTCTACAGCTCTATTCAATGCTTTTTGAATTTCATCGATTGAAAAAGTTTCCTGCTTGAGCCATTTTTCTTTTTTATTTTTGTTTAGTTTTAATATCTCGTCCGCATATTTTTCCAATGCGGAGTTTACGAAGCCCCAATTCCCGAAGAGCCTTCGTGATATATCTATCAGAGAGTCCTTTTTTAAATTTATTTTGCCAAGATTATGCACCGTAAGATATTGCCCTAAACAGTTTTCTAAATCATCCAAATCATTTTTAATTTCCTGATAGAATTGCTCTATTGTTTCAAGCATTTGCCTGTCATTCTCAAAGGCATCGATTTTAAACTTGTCCTCAACATCGCTCAAGATTTGCTTATATAGTATTGCCATTTTCGGCAGTTTAATCTTTTTATCATTAGTGCTGTTTTTCTGACAATACTCATTAATCATCTGATTTACGCCTCTAGCATTTATGTCATCGGATTTGTGTCCTATCTTTTCGTTGTAACTGTCAATTCCGCTTTGGCCTAAATAGTTCTTAAAAGCTACTTCAGTAAAAACATCAGAATAATTTTTCAATTGTCCCGCAAGGGTTTTATGATTTTGCTGAATTGCCTCAAAGCTCAGACAGTTGTTAAAATGCCTGACCATATTATCGTGGACAATTCTGTAACTGATAGCTGTCTGTTGTTCCTTGGCTGAATAGATATTTTTCCTGTTTTCATTAAAGCCCTTGAAATAGGTGGAAAACTTATCGAAGTTTTTTACTAGATTTTCTGCTTCGCTAAATTCCTGCTGACTAATTTCCTTTTTATTGAGCCGGTATTTAAGCCAGTGCCAGAGAACGCCTTTTATTTTATTTTTACCGGAACCTTTTTTATTTAGCAACCCGGCATCAAACAAGCTGTATGCACCAAACTGGTTTTCGAATGCTTTGGCTATTTTCATTCTAAGTTTTTTTTGAACAGCCTGGTATTGTTTCTTTTTAGCATCATCTTTTGAACCTTTAAAAGCTATATATGCGACGAATGCCTTTTGAATATCATCTTCTGGTAGTATCTCTTGTCTAAGCACCCGTTCAATAAAGCCCCGATGATAATCATCTATAATTTTTTTGATTCTTTTGTAATCTTCTGCCCTTTGCCTGTCCTGCCCAACAATTGATACGATGGCTTTGTTCTTGAAATCCTCGATTTTTTCCGCTGTTTCACCCCACGGCTTTAATTCAAATCTCAGTGTTTTTGATAAAGCATACTTCCCCACAAAATCATTCATACTCATAAAGACCTCCTTTGCGATTTATTTAAATACGCAAATAAAAAAACCTTCGCCTTTTTCAAGCGAAGGTTTTTCTTTCCACCACTAAAAATTTGGCGGACCAACTTTTAACTGGTTTTAATGTCCAGGTTCCCCCTTCGAAACTCAGGACTATTAAACTTTCACTAATTCTACTCTTTACAACTAAAAAGTCAAGAATTCTTGTTTTTGTTAGCTTCATCAAAATATTTAACAAGCATCTGGTCTTTACGATTACTAAAAGCGATTTCCATAGTCTGAACCAAGAAACTACCCGCTGTAAATAAGAGAACAGCGATTAATGTACCAGCAACTATACCTATCAATATTAATGTTTTACTGTCTGGAGGTACATTAGGAATTGATTGGGCAGTTATAGCATTACATAAACTTATGACTTTACTAAACAAATCTCTACCAAGAAAATATACAATAGCGAAAAACACCATACTTATCCCCAAAAAGATATAAAATTTTATCCAGCGTCTTTTTAAAGAAACTCTAATGCGTTCTACATATTCACTATCTGTCAATTTGTCCGGAAATATCTTCAATGTGTTCTCCTTTCTACTTATAACTTACCACTTAAAACTTATAACTGTATTTTTCCCCCACCCAAAAAGCCAAATTTTATTCAAGCTCAAAGCTGACTGTAACTTTTGCATTAACATTTATCTGTCCCAATTCTATTGTGCTGTCCATTGCAGAAGATGACTCGCCTACATTCTGTATGACATTCTGAGTCATTGCTCCTCCCCAGCGGGAACCCCACCAGTTGTTATACCATGACCATGACCCAACATGATTTTCATTGATTTTATAAGGTTTACCTACTTTTTGGCCCAATTCTTTGGCTAATGCATTGGCTTTTTCTTGGGCTGCCTTAATTGCAAGAGCTCGTGCTTGGTCTCTATATTTGCGAAGTTCTGTAGTGCGGAACTGAACACCGTGGACGTAATTTGCTCCTGCATTAAGTACACTGCTTAAGACATTTTCAAATTCTGAAGTATCTTTTAAAGTAATAACAATTGATTTTCTTACAAAATAACCGACAAATGTTTTCTGTTCCCACTGGGATTTATATCGCGGCTCAACGCTAATATAATCGGTTTGTATGTGTTTACCTTCTATTTTGTATTTCTTTGCAACTTCAACTACCCCTTTTACTTTTTCATCATTCTCTTTTTTGGCAACGTTTAAATCCTTGTTTGATGTTTCTACACCAAGAGTAAGAATAACCTCATCAGGCACAACTCTTACTTCAGCATCGCCTGTAACCGTGATTAAACGTGGCTCTTCTTCATCTAAAGTAAAAGCAACCTGCGAAAAAACTAAAATAAATAACACAGTACACAAAACATTTAGGAAAGTTTTCATACTATCCTCCTTTTTTTACGCATGAAACCCCATTTTGCCTTTGGGTTCTTCGGCGGCTTGGATGACGCCGAATTTTGTTTCGTATTTGGCGATATTGTCCTGCAATGCTTTTATCATTCTTTTCACGTGTCCGGGGCTTAAGATTACTCTTGAGGTTACAGTCCCTGCCGGCGGGACAATCATCAAAAAATCCATCACGAATTCTTCTTTAGTATGCATAACTATCATATTATTGGAATATGAGCCGCTCTGCAGATGCGGCGGACAACTGACTTTTATTTCTTTTTTTTGTTCCCCTTGACCGTTTGCCATTTAAACCTCCTTATTTAGGTTGTGGTTGTTTGGTAATCTTATTTATAAAATCCGCGATTAATTCGCTTTTCCATAGTAGCAGAAAAGCCAGAATAATCGTTACTATAGAACTTCCCATCTCCTGCCACCAGAAGTGTTTGGCAGAATAGTGTGAAGACATTGATATTACTCTAGTAAGCTGTGGAATAGCTCGTGCAACCGATGAAATAAAATAATATAAACCAAGAATTTGAAGCCAAAAAGCCAATCTTCCATAGCAAGGCATTGTTTCGGATTGTTGCGCTCCTTGCTGTTCTGATTTGCCAATAAGCATATTAAGTAACTTTTCTCTTTTGAATAAGAAAAAAGCGGCAATTGCAAGAGGAATTAATAGATATAGGTACAGCATGAAAAAATAGATACCTTTTTTGATAAGTTCTTCTTGAAAGAACATTATAAAAATTGTTTGCACCATAGATTGAATAAAATACATTAAAAAATAAATCCCGAAAATAATGAGAACGATATCAAGAACCTGTCTTTTATTCATAATTTACTCCCTTATTTATCTTATTAAACCTCTTAACTCACAAGAAATCAAGAGAAATCGTTTACCCCCACATCAAAGATTTTGGTGTGTGGGGGTTACACAAACAGTCCTGCACAGTAACCCGATGCCCAAGCCCAGTGGAGATTAAAACCGCCTAACTCGCCTGTTATGTCCAACACTTCGCCGATAAAGTAGAGCCCTTTTACTTTATGGGCTTTGAATATTTTGGAAGATATTTCCCTTGTATCAACTCCGCCTTTTGTTGCTTCAGCCACTTTATAACCTTCCGTTCCTGAAGGAATAACACTCCATTTGTGGAAAGTTTCTGCGATTTGGTTGATTTCTTTTTTATTGTATTGGTTTACTGGTTTGTTAGAACAATATAACTTGAACCATTTTTGAACAAGACGTTTTGGCAATAGTTCGCTTATTAAGGTTTTTAATTCCGCTTTGGGTCTTTCTCTCTGCCATCTTTCTATCTTTTCGGCTAAATCAATATCAGGCAGAAGATTTATTGCAATCCCATTTCCCTTATTCCAATGGTTTGAAATTTGCAGTATTGCAGGACCGCTTAATCCTTTGTGAGTAAAAAGCATGGATTCCCTAAAAGATTTCCTTGCCCTGCGTCGTCCCGAAGTCGTATTAGTTCGGGACTGGTGCAGGGTTTCGCAGGAAACGAGAGCATCTACGGAAATGCCTGCCAAATCACGAAGATTTTTGTTGTTAAAAAGTAACGGAGCCAAAGCGGGACGGGTAGGAATGATGTTCAATCCGAATTGTTTGGCAATTTCATATCCGAAATTTGAAGCGCCAATTTCAGGCATTGAGAGACCACCTGTTGCTATGACCAAAGATTCCGATGTGTAATCACCTGAATTAGTTTTTATTAAAAAGTTTCGCCCTTTTTCTATCTTTGCGATTTTGCAGTTTACCTGAATTTTTACGCCGCTGATTTTACATTCTTTCAATAATATATTTGCAATTTCTTGTGATTTTTTGTTTAAGAATAGTTGCCCTGCTTTTTTCTCATGATATGAAATATTATATTTTTCCAATAGTGAAATAAAAGAATCCGGGGTAAATCTGCTTAATGCGGATTTGCAGAATTTGGGATTGTTGGATGTATAGTTTTCCGATTGAACAAGGAGGTTTGAAAAGTTACAGTGTCCTCCGCCTGAAACAAGGATTTTACTGCCGATTTGATTTGTATGTTCCAAAATAAGGACTTTGCGCCCTCTTTGCCCGGCAGTCAAAGCGCACATTAACCCTGCCCCTCCTGCGCCAATTATTATAACTTGGTAGTGTTTCATTGTTTGTCATAAACATAGGTGGCTGTTCGTGTGCCTTTGGATGATTTAGATGTGTAATTGATTGAAAGAGTTTTTCCGTCTTCTGACAGTTCCCAAACTTCAGTAGTGGTTCTAGTATCGTTTTGGGCAAAAAGAATAATATAGAAAATTGTCATTTTTTTGCCGTCTGTTGACCAACTCACATATAATTTTGCGCGTTTGCCGGATATCACAATGTCTTTTTCTTGTCCGTCTAACGGTAATTCTTCAATACTTATAACTGTGTCCTCTTGCCGACCCGGCGAAATCCTTTTAATGGTTAGACTATTTTCTTCTTGGCGGATGTCCATCTCTCCTTGGGCAGATGTCCTTTTCCCTTGCAGTAAGGTTTTATCGCTATTTAAAGACCATGTTCCGGAAAAGTTTACCGTTGGCTCTATTGCGTATATGGTGGATGAGATGAAAATAAAAAATATTACGATAAGACTTGTTAAAGTGTGCATGTAGTTTTTTAAAAAGTATGTATTAGGATTTCCTTCGGTCTTTTTTTTGCCTTCTGTCTTTGCCGTTTCTTCGCTCCGAATAACGGCGTTTTGCGCCTTTGGATATTCTTCGCTTTTTTGTTCTTCGTTTTTCCCCTGAACGGCGTTCCTTGTTTTGCATAAACTGCCTCCCTTATTAAGATAGCAGATTATCGCATGGGATATTAAAAGTCAAATGAAGGAAAACCGAAAAATTAAGGAACAAATAAACGCAGGAACCCAAAAACTTTCAAGCAGTTGTTCTTTCGTCCTTTTATTTTTTAGTTCTTTAGTTATAGGGGTTTCTAACCAGACAAGGAAAGTGTAAAATTAGAATCAAGATGAGGATATCAAGCGGCGAGAAAAAAGGCAGAGAATTAAAAAGCGGTAAGCGTTCTCCTTTACTGCGTCCTATTACCGATAAAATCAAAAACGCTATTTTTTCCATATTGTTTGACAGGGTAATCGGTGCCCAAGTTTTGGATATGTTTGCAGGAACGGGGATTTTAGGGTTTGAAGCATTATCCAGAGGGGCCGGTAAGGTTACATTCGTAGATAAAAGTCGTCAAAATATAAAATTAATCAAAGAAAATGCTCAAAAACTTCAACTCGACAAAAAAATATCGGTCTTAAGCAGAGATTTTAAAGAAGCAATCGAGTATATGGAAAAAATGGAAAAAACTTTTTCTATCGTGTTTATAGACCCGCCTTATAATACGGATTTTGCTTATCAAACATTAACTCATGCTTCTTTTTTATCGTTAATTAAACCGGAGGGCTTGATTATAGTAAGAGTTCATCACAAAACCCAATTGTCTGTTTCCGTCAATAATATGTCTGTTATAGATGAGAGAAAATACGGTGAGGCAAAAGTTTATTTTTATAAACCGACTAACGGTGAGGAATGACATTTTAGAACAGCTTGAGTATAATTGTCCGAAATGAGGAAATTGAAAAAGATAAAATCCGCAGGCAAAGCAATTGTTTCTGCTCCTTCCAATATTTTTGACAAGATTTATCTTACACTTATAATCATTATTGCCTGTTCTGCGGCGCTTGCGATGATTCCGCGGGCTTACAATTATGTGCTTATCAAACTTGCGATTGCGCAGTTTCTCTTAATTATTGTTTTTGTCCTTTGGCTTTATCAAATTCTTGAAAAAGGGGAAATCTCATTTTACAAAGACCCGTCTTTTATCGCTTTGGCATTTTTGACCGCATGGCTTGTCATAAATCTGCTCACTTCCAGCTTTATGTATGCAAGCATAAGAGAATTAAGCCGGCTTTTGACTTGTTTTTTTCTGTATTTTGTCGTTGTAAATCTGATAAAAAGGGAAAAAGATTTACTTAGTGTTGTCGTTTTTATAATTGTAGTTTTTGCGGGACTTTCCTTTCATGCATTATTTAACTACTTGCATAATAAAAACCCTGTAATAATTTCCACGTTCGGGAATCCCAACTTTTTTTCAGCATACTTGGTTACAATTCTACCTGTCGTAATTTTATTGGGGATATACAATTTTATTCGTAAAAACTTTTTTGTTTCCTCGTTATTTTTTATTCTGACAATAATAACGATTTTTCTTCTGCATCTTTTGGGTTCGCGCGGTGCGTGGCTGGCATTGGCTGTTTCTCTGCTTTTTTTATTGATTTTGTTCGGGAAATATATATTAAAACCGAAATGGAAGACTTCTGTTGCCATAGGGCTCGTTATCGTATTATTTGTAGGTAGCGGCTTTTTAATTCAGAAAGCGCCGCAGATTAAATCTTATCTTGAAAATGAAATGACAAAAGGCACGGTAGGGGTAAGACTTTATATGTGGCAGGGGACTTTGAAAATGATACTTGCCCGTCCGTTTTTGGGCTGGGGGATGGGCACTTTTATAATTGTGTATCCCCGCTTTCGTGTTCCGGAATATTTTTTGAATATATATTCGGTAAATGCAACAGACCACGCTCATAATGAAATTTTACAAACTGCAAGCGAAATAGGGCTTATCGGACTCGGCATTTTTCTTTTATTTTTAGGAATAGTTTTCTTTAGGGGAATAAGAGTTTTTAATAGGCAGTCTCTGGATTTATCAAATATTGTTCACGCAGGTTTACTCGCCGGAGTGATAGCATTGTTTACCCAGAATATGACATGCGTGAATTTGCGTCTTGAAGCATCCGCTATTTATTTTTATCTTTTTCTCGGGTTGATTTGCGCAGGGTGTAAATTAAGAGATTATCCTTTGCAGATCAAAACCACTCAAGAAGAAAAGAACTATTTCAATAAAAAGTTTCCTAAAAATAAAATTCTTTTATGGTTTATAGTCCCCATTGCCATATTGCTGGGAATTCTTTATACAAACGCAACGGTTAAGATGATAACAAGTTCCGTTTATCTAAAAACCGCTCTTGTATTGAGAGAGCAAGAAAGATGGAAGGAATCCATACAAAAGTTTCAGAAAGCTATTAAGTGGAACCGTTATAATTGGAAAGCTTATTACCGTCTTGCTTTTGTGTACGCTAGAATAAATAAGACAGAGGAAGCATTAAATGTGTATTTGAAATTAAAAGAGTTGGCACCTAATTACGCTGATATAAATTATAATTTGGGCTCTATTTATTTGAGAATAGGCAAATGGGAAAATGCATTGACACAATTGCAGGTTTCTCTGCAGTTAAACCCTTATGAACCTAAAACATATTGCAATGTAGGAGCCGTTTATATGCATTTTGGAGATGAGGATAAAGCGTTGGCTAGTTACCAGACAGCTGCTGAAATCCAGGAACTGAAGAAAAAAATAAATCCTAATCTTGAAGATTTTGGCGGAGCATATGCCGGTATGGGAGAAGTTTACTATTATAAAAAACAATGGGAAGAAGCGGCGCAGAACTATATAAAAGCAATGCAATCGGGCAAAAAAAATGTTAGAATTTTATTAAGACTCGGAGATTGTTATTTTAATATGAAAGACTTTACAAAAGCAAGGCAGGCTTATGAGGAAGCGCTCAAAACAGACCCCTCATTGACCCGGGTCGAGAAGTTCGTCGAGCGGTTGGATAAAATTATCGAATTTGACAAAAATGGCAAACAATAACAAAGACAGCGCGTTCTGGCGCGGAATCCAAAAGGTGGGGGAAGTAATAATACTCTTGTTTAGGACTTTATGTTTTTCCACAGTCGCTCATCGCAACTCAAAACGCATAATTCAACAGGTGGCTGAAATCGGCGTTGATTCCGTGCCCATGGTATCCCTTATGGCAATATTTACGGGAATGGTTATGGGACTTCAGGCGGGACATGAACTTTTAAAATTTCAGGCGCAACAATTTTTGGGGGTCGGGGTTGCGGCTACTTTGGTAAGAGAACTTGGTCCTGTTCTCACGGGTCTTATAGTGGCGGGCAGAGCAGGCGCAGCAATGACAGCGGAAATAGGGACAATGCAGGTTTCAGAAGAAGTGGACGCGCTGCGCTCTATGGCTATCGACCCGATAAGATATTTGGTTATGCCGCGTTTCGTCGCGGCAATAATGGTTTTGCCTTTGCTTACCATTTTGACGGACGTTTTGGGTATAAGCGGCGGTTTCTTAATCGGCAGAGCCCAGTTAAATATAAAATTATACGAATATGTGAGGCATATGGTGAATTTTGTTACATTAAAAGATGTCGCAAACGGTATTGTAAAGGCGGCAGTTTTCGGCGGTATAATCGCGACTATGGCTTGTTATCACGGGCTTAAAACCGAAGGCGGAGCAAGAGGCGTTGGGAAAGCCACCACCTTATCTGTTGTAGATTCGTTTTTGCTAATATTGGTTGCGGATTATTTTATAACACACATGCTGTATTAAAAAAATTAAAGGAAAATGGAAGAAGAAATTACTATCAGAGTAAAAAAGTTAACCAAGAGTTTCAACGGCAATAAAGTTCTGGACGAATTAGATGTTGATATTAAGAAAGGTGAAACTCTTGGAATATTGGGCAAGAGCGGAATCGGAAAGTCCGTGCTGTTAAAGCATTTAATAGGGCTTATGAGGCCGGACAGCGGCCAAATTTATATCGGCGCGATAGATATAGCCCCTCTTAAAGAAGAAGAAATAAGTTCGATTAGAAGGATGTTATTTGGGATGCTGTTTCAAGCCGGAGCTCTGCTGAATTCTTTGACTGTGTCTGAAAATGTAGCGTTGCCGTTAAGAGAAGGGACGAATTTGACGGAGGAAAAAATAAATAAAAAGGTTAAAGAAAAGCTGGACCTTGTCGGATTAAAGGATATAAAAGAGCAGATGCCGGATTCTCTGTCCGGCGGAATGCGAAGAAGAGTAGGGCTCGCAAGAGCGCTTGTAATGGACCCGCAAATAATTCTTTACGACGAACCCACAAGCGGGCTTGACCCGATTATAGCCAATTCAATCAATCAATTGATTTTGGAAGTAAAAAAACTAACAGGCGCAACTTCCATAGTCGTTACTCATGACCTTAATTGTATAAACAGAGTAGCGGATAGAGTAGGGTTGTTATATGACGGCAAGATTATGGAGATAAACGAAAAAGAAAAATTTATGAAAAGCGAAAACCCTTACGTTCAACAGTTTATTCATGGTAGAATTGAAGGCCCGATTAAAATCGGATAAGTTGAATCAATTGGTTGTTAGAAGGTTAATAATAATTAAAAACGGTTAACAATGGTTACAAAAAATGAACTTATAACTTCAGTTAATTATAAGGAATAAAAAAATGGTGAAATTGTCGCACGAGAAAAGAGTCGGAATATTTTTTGTCATAACTATTTTCCTCACAATAGCAGTTATCGTTATTTTTGGCAAGATTCGTCCTTTTAGGGGAGGCTACCGTTTTTTAGTCGCTTTTAACCATGTAGCGGGACTAAAAGCAGGAGACGATGTTCGGCTTGCGGGGCTAAAAGTAGGAGAAGTTTCGTCTCTTGAGGAAACAGGAGAGAAAATATTGGTTAGACTCTGGGTTCAGGAAAGGACCAAAATAGGCGAAGATTCAAGAATTACCATTTCTCAAGTTTCGGTAATGGGAGGCAAATATGTGGCTATTTCTCCCGGCAGAACTAAAGCCAAACCAATTGCCCCGGGAGAAATTGTAAAAGGGATGGACCCTCCTGTATTCGAAGATATAGTAAGCCAATTCGGAGAAACTTGGGACGAAATCAAAGACATAATAGTAAACTTGACAGATTCTTTTCTGAAAACATCGGACGAAACCCGCCAAATTTTAAAAGAAAATAGGGAACCACTACAAAAGCTTCTTATCTCTCTCAATGAAGTTGCAGACAATTTGAATAAAATAGTTGCCACTGTAGAAAGAGGTGAAGGCACTGTCGGTAAGTTGGTAAACGAAGAAGAACTTTATAATGAAACTTTGCAGGCAGTCAAAGATTTAAGACAAACCGTGGAAGAAGTTAAAACAACCATAAAAGATATTGAACCTCATCTTAAAGCAACTATAGAAAATATAGAGATAATTACCGACAGGCTTGAAAAAGGCGAGGGCACTTTGGGCAGAATGTTGAAACCGAGAACCACTCCAAGTAGTAATAAAGACGGTAATAAAGGCTATATAAAATAATTTTTCCCCTGTATATCTATGCTTATTGGAATTCTATCCGACTCTCATGACAATGTCCCTTATCTATATAAGGCGGTAGAAATATTCAACCAAAAGCAAGTCAGTCATGTGTTTCATGCGGGGGACTTTGTATCCGCTTTTACTGCAAAACCTTTTATGAGCCTGAAATGCAAATTTACGGGCGTATTTGGGAATAATGACGGCGATAAATTACTTATAGAAGAACGGTTTAAAGATATCGGCATAATACACGATAATGTTTATAAAGGCATTATTGATGGGAAAAGAATAATTTTAATACATAGGGAAGACCTGATTGAAGAATTTGCTCAAAGCGGAAGATACGATATTATAATCTATGGGCACACTCATAAAATAGATATAAGGCAGGGGCCACCATTAATTATCAATCCCGGGGAGTGTGGGGGATGGTTATTTAATAATCCCACCGTTGTCATACTTGATACAGAAAAATTGGAAGTAGAAATATTAAAGCTTTAACAATTCAAAAGTAATGGCCTATTTACATATTAAGTGTAGTGGATGAAGCGAAGAGAATGTAATACAATATAAAAAAAATAGTGGCAGAGTATCATTTATGCGAGAAAATATCCTAATAATAGAAGATGACAAGAATACACGGGAAGGATTGAGGAAATTCCTGGAAGCAGAAAAATATAAGGTTATGGCTTTTTCGAACGGGCATGAAGCTGTCAATTCTTTAAAACGCAACAAAGCAGACATTATTTTGTCAGACATGAAGATGCCCAAAATGAATGGTATGGAAATCCTTAAAAAATCTCAGGAGATATCACCTTCAACGTTTGTGATAATTTTGACTGCTTACGGGACGGTTGACAATGCAGTTGAAGCTATGAAGTTGGGAGCATATGACTATCTTACAAAACCTGTTAATTTAGACAAATTATCCTTGATAATACAAAGAGCCCTTTCCTATAGAAAACTTAAAGAAGATTATGAATTGTTGAAAAAAGAAATCAATGAACGTTATTCGTTTGAAAATATTATTGGACAGTCAAAGAAAATAAAGCATATTTTTGAGACAATTTCACAAGTAGCACCTACAAGAGCCACAGTTCTAATTCAGGGTGAATCAGGCACGGGTAAAGAATTAATAGCGAAAGCCATCCATCAGAAAAGCGACCGCAGGGATAAAAACTTTATTGCAGTCCAGTGTTCTGCTCTTTCAAAGACAATTATAGAATCGGAACTATTTGGCCATGAAAAAGGAGCGTTTACCGGCGCAATAGGGGTAAAACAAGGCAGGTTTGAATTATCAGATGGAGGTACTCTTTTTCTGGATGAAATAAGCGAAATACCTCCTTCGGTTCAGGTTAAATTGTTAAGAGTCCTTGAGGAAAAACAGTTTGAAAGAGTGGGCGGGACTGAAACAATAAATGTGGACACAAGAATTATTGCGGCGACGAATACAAATTTAGAGAAACTTA
>CAZNJA010000018.1:20228-24180 GCA_964573245.1 uncultured bacterium | reverse complement strand
CCATAGGTCATGATTCGGGAATATGAATGAATTTCACAATCAGAACCGATTTTTATTTTACTTTTTTTATCGCAACTAAAATATGCTCTGTTGAAGATTTTTGTATTGGAAGATATATGTATGTTTCTTGTATAACCGTCAAATTCCGCAAAAGGAGAAATCTTGCAAGGTATGCCTGTCTGCCCTAAATAAGTCCTATGAAGGAATGCATTTATAATAAATACTATTTTTTTAAACAAATCATTTATCATATGAGTTTCTTCCTTCCCCATTTTTTGTTAACTGTCGTGCTTTAATACCAAAGACAATTGATGCAAAAAAGTAGAAATAAAATGTTGTAAATATCGAGTCCATAAGATTTGCACTGCCGAAAAAAACCATAAACACCGAGAAAACGAAAATTTTCCACTTGAGCCCTTTCAACAATTTTAATTCATAAAGTGCCTTGAATACCAGATAAAAGCATATTGCAAAGAAAATAAAAGCCGGAATACCAAACATGGATGGTATCTGAGCAATAGCATTGTGGGGGTTCTCATTTTGGATATACCATTTTCCGACCAAATCAATATTTTTGTCGTTTTCCTCTTGCCAGTTAGCCTCTCCTACGCCGAATAAAGGATTTTTCAGGGTTATATAAATGCTTGAAATGAAATGGCCCCAACGAAGATGAGCACTTTCGGTTTCTTCTTTTGAGATTCCGGGAATATTGTGAAATTTAGCAACTATGCGGTGTGTAACCGTATCAGACATGGGTGATAAGAATAATCCTATTACAATTAATAATAGTATAAATAATGAGAATACTTTCTTATCATATTTTATGATTGGTTTGGCAAAATAATATCTTAGCATTATCCAAACTGCTGGTAGGGATAGTATCAAAAGTACAATGCCGCCCAGAGAGTATACGAGTAAAGTAGAAAGAAATGTAAAACAAAACAATAATAGATTCGATAGGCGAGGCATATCTAAAATACTTATGGCAAGATATATAGCACAAACAGGTAAAAGGACACCTGAAAAATTTTTTTCAGCTATTTCAGTTGGGATTGTAAATATGGGTAGTGCACTTCTTAAAAAATTGAAATAGAACATTGAAACTATACCTAGACAAAAAGGCAGTATTAATATATTGAGTCCATATTTCTTAATCCATTTGGTTGCAAATAAAGACATTAATCCATAATAGGCAATCCTTGTAGATATACCGAAAAAATCAAGGATATAGCCTTTTTGAAGTAAAGAAGTTACACACCACGAAATTCCTGTGCAAAGAGAGAATGCAAATAGAAATATGTAAAACATTTCTTGTCGTTTCGAATAAACAACAAGCCATTTTGATGTCCGGTTTAAGTTTAGAATGTACGAACCTATTAAATAAAGAACAAAAAGAATATCGCCATAGCTGAACCTGTTTGCTATTGGCGATAGTATTCTGCCGCCCTTATCTAAAAGGTGAGCACCTAGCAAAAAGAACATTAATCCTATATACAGCTTAACAAATGAATCATTGGGAATTTTTTTGTCCATCATAAAAATAGTTAAGATATCTAGACAAGAGCGGATTTCCTATTATCTTCTGCAATACTAAACAATTGTTTATAAGCATCTGATAAAACATCGAGGTCCTTGTTAGATAAGGTCTTATTAAGATAACTCTGATTCGGGTCGCATCCAAATGAATTTGAGATAGATTCGGAGATGACATTGATAATCCGTGTTATATCTATTGAAGGCGGCGATTCAATCAACTGGTGCATAATCTTGGGTAGTTCTGATGGTGCATTGCAATATATAACACTTGGAAGTTTACACCAAAAAGTTTTTGACATTGTAATTACAGGTTTCCCGAGATAACCGCCCTCCTGTCCCATTGCACCGGAATTAGTAATAATTACAGATGCGCCTTCTATAAGTTCCCTTGAATTTATATCGGGATTAATTAGTTTAACGCCGGGATATTTCTTCAATTTTCTATAAAAACTTGGCGACTGCCCAGCCACATCGCTGAAATGAACCTTCACATATAATTTATGGGTCGTGGGAATTGAACGAATAATTTGTTTAATAAGAGTCAATTGTTCATCAAAAAATGCGCCGCGCACATCTATACTGGATTCGGGTTGTCTATGCAAGCCGTAGAGAACAAAAGGTTCTTCTATGCATTGGTCAAATTTCAAGAAAAACCGATAGTAGATATAATTTCTAATTTCATTTAACAAATTTCTAATATAGAATGAAAAAGACGAGCCCGGAATCCTTCTGTAAGACCTTGTTTTAATATAGTGTTTTGAATGCGTTAAGAATACTAAAAGAAACTTTTTAACCAATACGAAGTACCGCATAAAGCCGCTTATTTTAGGTATTGCACGGGGCTTTATAAGAGAGTCAGATCGAAAACGTGTAAGCCATGAGGCCGCAGTTTCGTAATCTTTTCTCTGTACATCCCGTATTCGATAAAACTCATCTGCCTGATGAGTGGGGCTAAAACCAAATCTGTCGTTTGGCAATTTCACTCTAGTTACGCAACCCCAAAATATATTAAGTTTTTTACATATGAGCATAGTCAGAAGCTGTAAAGCTGTGTCTCTACCGCTTGAAACAAGCTGGATATCTTTTTCCAAAAGGAATTTTTTTATGGTTATTGCGGACTGGGCGAGATAAAGCAAGGCATCTTTATATGAAGCATGTCGTAGGATTCGGTCCATTAGAATGATGCTATGTATCAGTGGTAAGCCGGGTTGTTCAAATTCACTTAGAATCCTAATAGCTTCAGCTTGGTCTGCAACTGATAAGTTGACTTCTAATGTATCGCAGATTCGTTTTTTTTGAATGCCTTGGGCAAGCAACCATTGGCTTGTCAATGGCCTTGAGTTTATCCAAAAAATTTTAAAGCCATCTTTCTCAAGCCGTTGCGCAAATGGTAAGAATACGGGATTATAATAGCCAACCAATGCTGTATTTTTTTTATTCTTTTCCGCCATGTTTATTTGTTTCAACAGTTTTAGAATGCCAATTGCCTGATAATCTTAAAAACATCCATCCCAGGATAACAAGAATTACGCCATTTATAATTGTTGCAGCTGCCGCACCTATTATATTGTATCGCTTCGTTAATTGCCAAATAATGATAATAGAAATGATGGCGCTTATAACGTTGCTAATGCTTAGGTTTAAAGGTTTACCCTTTGCATGTATTGCCTTACCTATAAGAAGCGATATGGAAAATGGAAGTAGTGAACCCATAATAATGATTGAAGGTGTGATGCTATTTGAAAAAGCTTTGCCGTATGCAAAAGGAATAAAGTAAGGTAAGAGAAGGACAGAACCTAAAAAGATCATGAGTGAACAAAGGACATTAAAGATAACGCCTTTTTTCAGAATTGTCTTAGCTTTTCCGTTAGCCTGTATGGCGGGGTCTGCCATATCTCCGCCGGCAAGACTCGCCAGTGCGCTGGGTATAGTTATTGCGAGGTCTCGCAGCCCCAGACCAATAGAATATAAACCTACGGCGCTTGTATTGAGGAAGTAACCGATAATATAAATATCTATTCTTTTAAAAAGAAAGGTTGCTACTGCTCCAATCTGTGCCTTGATGCCATAAGTATAAAACTGCCTTATAGAAAGATCGTCAGAAGAGATAGCCGGACGTTTTTTGAAAAATCCATATCGTTGCAACATAATAATCGTTGCTACAGCCATTCCGACAAGGTTTCCAAGAAGAACAGCATGAAGTTTCTGCGGTAACATCCTAATGAAGAGAAGAACAGTAACAACATTTACAAGAGTACCTGTATTAGATATCCAAACAAAACTTTTTGAGTTACCCTGAGCGATAAGAGTAGCTCCTAATGTAGTCTTGGCAAAATTAATGACGACTATCAATATTAAAAGCGTGGTTATAACGGCATCGATTGTTCTCCCTCCAAGAAAAATATGAGCAAAAATA
>CAZNJA010000018.1:0-20218 GCA_964573245.1 uncultured bacterium | reverse complement strand
ATATCCTTGCTTAGCATAACGAGTATAAATAACAATATGCCGTTGATGACCATCATTTTGGTCATTTGAGACAATATAATATATTTACTGTTCGGTTTGGACCTGATGTAATAGGCGGCAGAGTAAGGAATACCAGCACCAAAAATCATAGACAGAAGACCACAAGAAGTTAATATAATTGTAAGAATACCTTTGTCTTCCGGACCAAGTATCCTGGCAATATATATACCTAATAATCCGGAGATAATAATATTTAAAATATTACCGGAAGATAGAATAAATACTTTTTTAAACATTTTGTGAACTGTATACTATAAACCTAAACCACTTGCAATGATTCCCGCAGAATAAGTTGTAAAATTTAGAGCCCATGGAGGTTTTTCAGTGACTGCCATTTTTGGTTCCACACGTACCTATTAAAAAATCGGAATTCATTCTCCCGCCGGTTATTAAACCAGGCGTTCACAGGCGCATTGAAACCTGATTTTTGTTTGTAGATTGTAGTGGACGGCAGATGCCTGCTCAAAACCTTTTTTAAAATAGATTTCCCGCCGTGTTTTCCAATCTTCATTGCAGGGGGAATAGATGCGGCAAAAGCAGCAACATCGGGGTCAAGAAAGGGCAGGCGGGATTCTAAGCCAAACGCCATTGTCGCGCGGTCAACTTTTACTAAAATATCATCTGCAAGCCATGTTTTAGCATCTACATAGAAATGCTGGTTTATCTGCTCTAGGTCTTTGGTTTCCTCATAATATTTTTGAAAGATAAAAAAAGGATGCGATGCCTTAATCTCTTTACGGTGTTCCTCTCCAATAAGCGATATTCTCTCATTTTCATCATGTAATTCGCGCCAGGCGTAATGGGCATATTGCGGACTTTGCGCCAGTCCCTTGGCGAATTGCTTGAGTTTAAACCCAAATGGAATTTTTCCGGCACTTTCAGGTGCTGTTTTCCTAATTACTGTGGAGGCTAACCTTTGAATAAATGGCGGTATGAACTGAAATCTTTTTTTTAGCAGGTCGGCCTGATATGTGATATATCCCCCAAATATTTCATCCGCACCGTCTCCTGACAATACAACTTTCACAAACCGGCTGGCAAGTTTTGACACGAGAACCATCGGGATCAATGATGTATCCGAAAATGGCTCATCGTAACAATCAATCGTTTTATGGATTGTTTCTTTATCCCCTTTCAAATCCGGGACAAGTTCATGATGAATTGTGCGCAGGTAATCAGCAATTATTTTGGCATCATCAGATTCATTATAACTTGCTTCATTAAACCCTACACAAAAAGTGTGTAATTCATAAGGAATATGCCGCTTTGCATAGCCCGATACACCGCTGGAATCAAGCCCGCCGCTTAAAAAAGCGCCAACCGGCACATCGCTGATTAGCCTGTATTTGACGGCCTGCTCCAAACGACCATCAAGCTGTTGAGCAATATCATTTTCAGTTTGTTTTATCTGACGTTCAAAACAAACCCTATAATCCCAATATCTGTGTTTTTTGATTTTGTTGTCTTGAAAAAGAAGATATGTTGCTGCTTCAAGCTTATTAATTTCCTTATAAATAGTCAGTGGACTGAGAATGTATCCTATAGCGAGATAATGATTCAGTCCTGCTATAGAAAGGGAAATGTTTTTTCTAATGAAGTTGTCCTCCAGCAAAGCGGTTAATTCGGAAGCGAATGTAATTTCACCATTCAACAAAGTATAAAAAAGGGGCTTTTTCCCAAATCTATCTCTCGCCAAGACCAGGGTTTTTTCCCAACTGTCCCAAATTGCCAGTGCGAACATTCCGTTAAATTTTTCGAAACATTTTACACCCCAGCGAATATATGCGTACAAAACGACTTCTGTATCGGATTTGGTCCTGAAATGAACCCCTTCATCTATTAATACCTTTCTCAATTCCAGATAATTATAGACTTCGCCGTTATAGACAATCGTATAGCGTTTTGAATCATCCTGCATGGGTTGATTGGCGCTCGCACTAAGATCGATTATGGATAGCCGTCTATGACCGAACACAGCGTTATTATCTATGTTTATAACACCTTCTGCATCAGGCCCACGATGTGAAAGCCTGTGCGTCATTCGCTGAACAGTCTGAACATCAGGCCTGTGATGTAATGATACTTTCCCTGCAATACCACACATAATTTTGTTTTTATTACCTGAACTTCGATAGGTATGTTATCAATTCGCCGATATGCTTATTTTTCATGCATAATTTGCTTCAACAGAACGGCTAACAGCCCGATTCCAAACATTAGAATTGCCATGAACAACGAACTGAGTCCAAGAATATATCCTGCCAATATCGAAAACCAGAAAGCGATTAAGAAACCAAAAATTGAGAACAAAATTAAAGCGCAGGAAAAAAGCATAAATATTTTAAGCGGATTATAAAAAATGATAGCTTCTACAATAAATTGCATGGTCCGCAGCGCGTCGTGAAATAATCGGACCTTTGTCTTGCCCACCCGCTTGTGGTAGCTTATAGGCTTATAGGCTACAAATTTTCCGGTCATCATATAAGCTAATGTTAAAGATGTGGTAAAGCTGAAAGTATCGCAAAGTCTTGAAAAATAGGGAAGGACTGTCTCTTTTGAGAACACCCTCAATCCAGAATTGATGTCAGGTATCTTTCTCCCCGAAGTAAATTCTACAAGCGCTTTCAGAATAAATCTTAAACCTTTTTTAATCAGGGAGCCTTCATAATGTTTGCCACGACGTTCTCCAACTACCATATCAAAACCTGAATGATACTGACGGATGATATCGGGGACTTCTTTGATTGGGTATGTCCCGTCGGAATCACAGATGACAGTAGTGTCATAAGATGCAGCCTTTATGCCGTCTTTGATTGAACGTCCATAACCTATATTGTGTGGATGCCGTATAACCTTAGCGCCGGCAATTTCAGCTTTTTTTAACGTGTTGTCTGTTGAACCATCATCAACAACAATCACCTCAAAGGGCTTAAATTCGGATTTATTCAGAGTCTTAAAAATATTCCGAACCGTATTCCCTATAACATTCTCTTCATTATATGCTGGAAGTATAACGCTAATCATGTTTTACCCTCGCAACTATTATTATTGATTGTCCAACCGGAAATTTAATCTTGGTTTCCAACCGTCTTATTAAGGGTACGATATAAGTATCAAATATCTTTATCTGCAAGCCGATACCGCTTCCGTCCAGTTCTTTTTTAAGTATACGATTGTTGATGAACCACGGCAAAACTCCAAAGGCATTAAAGTGGTGCATCCGTAATATCTCAAAATCTGCCTGTTGTAATTTGCGAGTCAACGATGTTAATGTATAGCGACGGAAATGTCCCGATTGCCTGTCCATTGTACCATATAAAAATGAATGGGCCGGCACCATTAACAAGACAACTCCTCTTTGTTGTCGTAAAATCTCATGCATCTTCTTCAAAGATGAAATATCATCCCGTAGATGTTCAAGCACATTCAGGCATATAATTGTATCAAAACGGCTTTTTACCAACCACTCTAAGTTGGACGCATCTTCGAAATCCGACTGCAGGACTTTGAAACCCGGGGCAGCCTGAAATTTTTGCCGTAAAAACTTAACACTATCAAAAGAGATATCAATTGACGTTACGTGGGAATGTTTAGGTAAGATGTACTCCAGGTGAATGCCGTATCCGCTGCCAATGTCCAGAATATGTTCTCCCAGGTAAGGTTCTATTTCCGAGACAATCCATCTGAAATACTTTTTTGCCTTAGGCAAATCCGGCGACATAGTCGCGGCACCTGATGGGCGTTTGTCTTGAAGCATTTCAGAAACATTTTACGGCTTTTTGAATATAATTTGCAAATTAGAAGTCTTTCCGACGAGGGACATTTGAATGCAATCTAATAAGACTGCCAAGCTCATAACCAAAGGGTTTTTGTGAGTAAACGGTTTATACATCCAGAAGGGAGCATTGTTGTCTTTCAATAGATGATGGATGGATTGAACCCAGAAAGAGGGGGATAACATGTATTTCCGCCGCACAAAAACAAATCCTGCTTTGCCAGCCGCTTCGCGTAATGTCTGGCAATCAAAGATTGTCCAATGCCTCGGGAAATGATATCCGCCCCAATAATGTTTCTTAAATATTTTGGCATCCCAAGAGTCAGAATTAGGTGTCTCGATAATTAAGAATCCCCCTTTGCGCAATAGCTGGCTGGACTTTTGTAAAACTGCCATGGGCGATTTCAAGTGTTCCAAAACCTGTTTTAAAATAATGCCGTCAAAACTACCGTCAGGCATGTCAATATCTTCAAACCTGCCCTGAATAGAAAGAAATCCCTGCCGGCGAAGGTGCGTGCAAACCTGCGGGGAAATGTCATTTCCCCATAATCGCCAATCAGGTCTCCCAAACTGGCGAAAACTTTTAAGGAACTCAACTCCACCACATCCGGCATCAATAATATCACTCCCGGATTTAAAAAGCCGGCGAAAATCCAAAATTCTTCTACGCTCTAAAAGGCTACGGATTCGGAGAGTCAGATTACGGCCGGTTTCAAATGCATACGGAGCATATTCCATCGGATAAATCTTTTCGAGTGATGAGATGTCCGGTCTTGGATTGAGATACAGCACCTTACATTTAAGGCAACGGACAAATTGGTAGATGCACGCGGATGTATCATATTCAAAATCGTATCCTGTTGCGACCTTTCGGAATCTACCCGTTCCGCAAACGGGACATTTCACGGATACGGTTTTAATAATGGTTTTTGATAAATCCTTGTCTTGACTAATCATGGTTCCAAAGTTTTTCGGGCTTTTATAATCCAACTCGCGTTAGCATGCCTTGGAAAACGTTCAATTAGTTCGTATTCACTTATGTTTGTTTTTTTAAGCCATTCTACTAACGTGTCCCTGTGAAAAAAATCAATAATTGGAGCAGAAAGGTGATCAAAGGTATTTGTGCGGAAATAATGGAAGCTATACCCTTCATTATAACCGCCGAGTGTCGGCAGCCATACATGTAATTTTGAAGCAAACCATCTGAAAGAGGCAAAAAAACCGCTTAGGTTCCAAAGCCATGTTAGAGGAAACCGGCGGCAAAGTTTTCTTAGAACAATTAAAATATTCTTTATCGGCGAATTGCCATACACCCATACAAGAAGTTGGCCGTGTTGATTGGCCAGTTTTGCGAGTTTAACAAAACCGTCTGAAGAATCCGGCAGATGCTGGAGAACCCCGACACACAAAACAAAGTCAAAATAATTTTCAAACGGAAGCCGATAGATATCTGCTTGGATGCATAACACCCGCCTATCATCGTGATATTTCCTGTAAGCTAGGGTAATCGCGTTTCCCAAATCCATACAAATTATCTCTTTTACCCCGGCTGACAGCAGTGGTTTCACATACCGTCCGGCGCCAGCACCGACATCAATTGCCGACAGATTTTTTAATAACCCGAACTCTAAATTATTGCCGATTAAACGTTTAAATTCTCTATCATCGTCCATATCAAAATCAGTATCATATCTTTTCCACATATCCGCATAAAAATTAGCGGTATTAATACCCACAGATTTAGCAATTTCTTTTTGTTTATTGATATTATCGACGAACACAACAGGAATATCTTTAAAATACTTATTAATAAATATGTTTAATCTGTTGCTGTCAACAAATCTGAGAATTGATTTGATTTCCAATAAACGGGGAATGCCGTCAATAATAGGGTAATAGTGGTCTTTTTCACATCCCAAAATTCCGTCAAGGATATCATCCGAATTTTTAGAAAACACCTTCAGTATATTCAATGATGCATGGCATTTGGGACATATAAAATAATTCGCGAATTTTTCGTACATATGTGTTCTATCTTTTGCCTAATGCTATTTTCCGTGATTTAAACGCTTTCATGTGATCTACAGGCAGTTTTTCTAAAACTGCTGTTTTATCGTAACAAATAGTATTTTTTATAAAATCCAAATCTTCGGCTGCAAGACACCGTTTATGATATGACCTGAAATACTTATATTGGAATGCCCTGTCCCGGATATTTTCAAAATCGTCAATTAAAATATTCCCGAAACCTACCTGTATAAATGGACACGGCATCACATCGCCATACGGGCTGATATACACTTTTTCCTTAATAGCACCGCAACCTTTGGTATAATAATTTGTTTCAAAATCAGTTTTCGAATGTGGGTATTCTTCCAGTAATTTTAACAAATATTGCCTGTCTTTATCCCTGAGCAACTTGTCTAATTTCCCCCTCCAGAAACCGATAGGCGAAGCCAGATTGTAATTAAGCAATGTTCCGTATTTTTTACTAAAAGCAACAATCTTTCGGCGGTCTTCAGAATAAAGATTCTCCCGCGATAACACATAACTTATCCCTACCTTAAATCCCATCCGAGTTGCTGTTTTAACTAATTTTACCGCCTTTTTAAAGGCGCCCGGGGAGTTACGGAAAGTATCATGTGTTTTAGCGTCAGCGGAGTCAATACTGACATTTATTCCGTCTACACCTGCTGACTTTAATTCCCGCAATCGTTCTTCCGTCAAAAGAGAGGCATTCGTTTGTACAGCAATAAAAATCTTGCCGGGTTGAAATGCCTTAACAATTTCTTTCAAGTCGTCCCGTATGGTCGGTTCTCCTCCTGTAATATTGATGAGTAAAAGCCCTGCCTTGATGAGTTTATCCGCAATAATACGGTATTCTTCGATGGTTAATTCTGTTCTGCGTTTATCAAGCATAACCGAAGCCGAGCAATGTTCGCAATGCATGGTACATCTATAAGTAATTGCAATATCCGCGAATCTCAACGGTGGGCGGGTAGGATGAATAACCGCCAGAATATAATTTTTTACTAAACGCATAAAAAACAGGGGTTTTCTTCTCAACACATTGAAAAGATACTTTACATTAACAAAAATATGATTAACACTATACATAACTAATTCCTTGTGACAATAAAAATGATTAAAACAGTTAAATTCCCGAAATTGCCCGTACGGCTCTGTAATATCTTTTTATGTCATCCAAACTGTTAATGGCTGTTAAATTGTTCCACAATACTTTTGGTGTCAAATAATAAGAACGATAAGCTAATTCAAGCAATTTCTGCATATTTGCCTGACCTATTTTCGGATTAATATAAATAGGATTTGCAAAATTTACGGCTGTGTAATCCATCCAATTATTTGTCATTCTGAAACCACCGTCTTTTTTGCATATAGTTTCCAAATCAGTGCCGGGGTAGGGCACTGGCGGATAAAATAAAGCGATTTGGCCGGCTAGTTTTTTGGCGAATTCAATTGTCTTTAAACTATCACTATAATCTTCACCCGGTATACCAAGAATAAAACTGGTCAAACAGTTTATTCTGTTTTTATGGGTCAAAGCAATAGCTTTTTCAATCTGAGCTACAGTTATACTTTTATTTAACAAATCAAGAGATTTTTGGTTGTATGATTCAACTCCATAACCTATGGACCAACAACCGGCTCTTTTCATCAATTTTAACAAATCATCATTAACGCAATCGACTCTTGTATTACAAGCCCAAACAAGATTTAATTTTTGCTCAATCATTTTATTAAACAATTCTTTACAATAATTCCGATTAATTGTAAAGGTGCTGTCTTGAAAATATATTCCCCGGGCACCATACTTATGTTTTAATAATTTTAATTCTTCAAGAACATTATCTGCACTACGAAATCGTACTTTTCTCCCATGTATCAAATGGGCACTGCAAAAAGAACAGTTAAATGGACAACCTCTCTGGGTAATAACCGGAAAATTAGGCAAACGCTTATATTGGGTAGGATGAGGAATATATTGAGACATATCAATCAAGTGATAAGCTGGCAGGGGCAAATCGTCTAAGTTATCAATCGGCTTAGACCTTTGGTTAATTATAACTTGATTATTAACTCCGCGATAAGCTATTGACTGAATATTATCAATTGATTTGTTGTTACTAAAAGCATTGATTAAATCTTCCAAAACATATTCGCCTTCTCCAATAACTACCACATCAATTGATTGGCAATCTTCCAGCACCTGTCTAGGCATAATTGTTGCGTGCACTCCGCCAAAAATTATCTTTGATTCGGGCAATATTCTCCTACACATATCGGCCGTATTAAAAGCGTGTCCGAGAGAATTAGTAAAAGCCGGTATACCGATTACATCAAAGTTATTATCTGATAAAAATTTTTCCAAATCATGCTTGGAAAATTTTTCTAATTGAGGATCGCAGATCGAAATATCATAACCTTTACTAGCCAAATAACTTGCGATAGACAATAAACCAATAGGAGGGACAAAACCTTTGCCCTTATAAAATCTACCCCACATCGTATCGTCATCAGGAATAAAGGGCTGTAATAAAAGTATTTTCATGTCTATTATACTGAGAGTCGTAATGGCTATTATATAATTGAAGTAATATTCTTACAGGAAAATCAATCTTGCGAATAGGTAATTATCCGTTTAAAGTTTTCCTCAGGCAACATTTCATGTGCGCCGTCAAAAATAGTCAATTGTACATTATTGGATACTTTATGTAGTAACACCTTACGATTGATCCCGTAATATTTCTCATTAGCTTCGTCTTTGCTTGTATGGATAGTTTTTCCAATATCCGATTGTAAATCAGCAGGAATTATTCTATCCCTCGTTATCTTCTCAATAATTTCGTCGGATAACCTGTCTTCCTGCATAGCCAATATATTAAAGGCCTTGATGGAATGGCTGACAGGCACAGAATTATCATCGATGCCGGCAAAGATATGTATCGGGAGTTCCTTCGCATGTTTCAACCATTCTGACGGAGAACGAAGTTTAGCAAGTTCGGTAAAATAGGGCCCTTCGGCTATTGAAGTCTTGCGATCTATATCTATGGATTTTTTTATATACTTGCCATATGATTCGCACTCCTGGCTCCATTCCGCAAGGTCGAAAATCGGGCACCAGGCTGTAACCGTTTTCCAAAGTTCCGGAAGCCATCCTGCCATAAGAAGAGACATATATCCGCCGCCGGAAACTCCGACAAGGTGAATCTGTTTGGTGTCGATAGAATATTCATCACACAGTTTCCTTACAGCAGATATAATATCAGCAACTGCCAGTTCTGAGCCGGTTGATTCCCGGCGTATGTTCTTGCCCCTGAAATTGGGAGACAATATCGCATAGCCGTGTTCTTTGGACAAATTAAACATCTGAAAAACATAACTGTCATCATAAGCTCTTCCGGACCATGTGTGAAGATAGACAATTAATGGATACGACTTGTTCTTGTCGGGTGGGATATAGTACACACACGGTTGGACCTCGCGGTCGTAGGCACTACGCGTCGTCAACATCTTAAATTCAGGTTGCTCCGCATCAATTGAAAGGTCGTTTATCTGACCGAGGTCAATCACGGCATATTTGACATTCTCCCATAATATAGCGTTTTGAACCTCTCGATAGGACTCGTCAAACAGCACCTTATCAATAACCAATAAATCAGAGCCAAAAAGAATGGCTGTTTTAACGGCAAGATGAAATCGCATTTTTATATTTTGATGTTCTATGGCTTGATCATAGATAGACTTTTTTTGTCGGAATTCTAATAACTTTTCCCAATCGAAATAACTAAACATACAGGAGTCTTTAAATGAAAAAGATAAAGGCCGCATACTGACATAGCGCACCGTGTTGTCTAATAAATCGTTGAAAACTACCGTTATAAATGTCTTTTTGGGTGTTTCGTTGCGCAGCCAGTCAAGCATTTCGATGTCAGATTTATTGGCCGGACTTCCTTCTTGTGTCAAAGTGTTATAGCCTTGATTCAATTTCGCATACATGTCCTTTATATTCGGTTGCAGGTTAAAAAATAGAAAGCCAGAGATGAGAATAGAGATAGGTAACCCCAATTTCATCCCGAATTTGCGCCAAAAAATTGCTGCCGAATAAAAAAGGACGATAAAAGACAATGGTATTAAGAAACGGTTTCCGCGTACAAAATCAAGTTCTAAAGGAATACGTTCGGCTCTCGCAGCAAGATAATGGTCGAGTAGAAATATTACGTTTGACACAAATATAACCCCTACAGCTATAAGTGCCAATTGTAAAATTGTTCGGCGTTCTTTGGCAGTGGCAATAAAAAAACTTCCGAACAATGCGATTATGGCTGCGCTTATAAATGGTTTCTGTAAAAGAAATTGATAAAAAAACAATTTAATAGCTGTCCATTCATTACGGGTGTACCCGTCGATAAAAGAAGAACGCATTATTTCAAGCAATTTTTTCTTAAGTTCCGGCGGCGAGTGCGGATAGCCAAAACTAGAGGAATATTGCAGTATATAGGGCAACAAAATCAGGAGAATCACCCCCGCGAGTATGAACATGTTCATGATAAATTTTTGGGGTGTTTCATCCTCAGCGCGCATGGCCCAAAAACCCAGCCAAAGAGAAAAGCCAAGAACAGGAATTGCAGCGGGATGAATCCATACAGATAACCCCATCGCTGCCATGATGGCTAACCGCATTTTGGGCTTACGCCCATAGTAAACAGCCATAGCCCAGAAAAAACCAATGAGGGAACCGATTGCGACGCGATTCAGAGGCTCACGAGTTAAACCCCAGATTTCGCCCCATGTTTCGAAAGGTATGTATAATAAACAACAAAAAGCTAATAAAATAGAAAGAATTCGGGAATGACACAAGACTTTGCCAAGGACATAAAATCCCAATAAATGCAGAAAGACGATGGGGATTAGCATAGTAACGTAAGCATTACCGTAGGGGAGACCAAATCGGCGGTGCATAAAACTTACATACCAGTAAGCTACACAAATATATGAATCACTAGTTTTTGCTTGACCCAACAACGGGTCGCCCTGAAAATCACTCCGATAGTCACGGCCTGCGAAGACGCTTGCGACCATCGCTGCATCACCTTTGAGGTTCGTTATAACTTTGTCATGTCCTATCCTTTGGTTATAATACAGCACGGCAACTATAAGAAAAAGGATAACTATTAAAAAATCGAGCCAATATTTTTTCTGCCATAGCTGTAACTTACGTAATGATTTATTAATATTGTTTTTTAAAGGTATTAAATTTACTTTAGAAAGACTATCTTTCATTTTTGTTGTCTTGATAAAAGCCATTCAGCCAATTCAAGTTCAAAGGGTTCATCAATATTTACTACCGGCCGCTTGATAATAACCGCGGCGCAATCTTTCTCAATGATATTTCCATGTTCCAACAAAGTATCTCTTGTTACCGCATAACAAACTCCGTTACGATGATAAAACTCGGGGATTTCCTGTCGAATGCTGTATTGTTTGCCTTTAGGCATATAAAAATCAATACGGCCGTCTTTGACAAGTAAAGTTTTATGTGGCGTAAAATGTGCCGGCATCCTACTTACTGTAGCTGCTGCTTTGCAATCTCCTTTTAACAAGACCTTGACCGTACGCTCTATATCTTCAGGAATACGCAGTGGACTGGTTGGTTCCAGCAGGATGGATATATCATACTTGCATCCATATGTTTTTTCGCAGTTCAACCATGCGTGCTTCCACATGTCGGCAGAAGTTGCGGAATCACTTGCTAATTCGGCCGGTCTAAGAAACGGGACTTCAAGTCTGCAGTTTTTTCCCTCCGATGCAATTTTCTCATCGTCGGTAGAAAGGATTGCTTTATCAATCCATGGTAGAGAGTCTATAACCCCGGCAGTACGGCAAATCAGAGATATACCACCGACCTTACAAAGATTCTTATAGGGTATGGATTTACTTCCCCCTCGTGCGGGCACCACGGCTAAAATTTTCTTTCCCTCAAAAGCCATTAATTTCCCTTTGTTTTTAGAGTTACTATACTTTTTATAGAATGACTTCTTCGTGCGGCTTCAATAACTTGTAGGACTTTAACCCCGTCCTCAATGGAACATGTCTTGATTTTTCCGCCTTTTATGACATGAAGGAATTCTTTTGCCACGTCGACAAACATATCGTTCCTTTCACAGGCGTAAGGTATTTTTTTCCATGAATGCGTCATTTGGCGTCCTATGGAAATTTGGTTTGGGTCTGCCGACCAACGCAGTGTCCCTTTTTCACCCACAAAAGAAATATATTTTTCGTGAGGTCTTCCGAAAAGGTCAAGGTGTATACTTACTCTTAATCCTTTCGGATACTCTATAAACATATTGACGTTATCATCGGTCTCGATTTTCAGATTGCTGATCTTTTCTATTCTCGCAAATACACTTTTTGGCATGCCAAAGAACCAAATCATCAAATCAACCCAATGGCTTTCGTCTAAAAGCGCTCCTCCTCCGAGAGATTTGCTTGCCATGAAAAAATCCTTGTAATTTTCCCACGGATGCCAATCTGCAAGATGAGCTGACATGACGAACTGAACATATAAAAGTTTGCCTATATGCTTTTTTGCGAGCAATTGGCGAACACGCTTTAATGGTTTCCACCAACGCCAGGTATATCCTAATAAGAGCGGGATTTTTCCCTTTTTAACTCTATCTGCCAATTTGAGCGCGCTTTTCAAATCAGGGGAAATCGGTTTTTCCAATAATATAGGAAGTTGCCAGCCAATAGCCGTAAGAGTTTGCTCGACGTGGTATAGAGGCGGGGAACAAATAACAACACCAAAGTCGCTTTTATTTTGGGAAGCTTGCTTCATGTTATCGTATGTAGCTTCAACGGGTATTTCTGCTGAAAGTTCTTTTTGACGTCCGGGTTTTGGGTCAATGCAGGAAATCCTGCAACCCATGGCTGACAAATTGCGTGCATGTCGCTTACCCACACTGCCGCTTCCAACAATTAGAATATGCTTTTCAGACATTTTTTATTTCCTTTTAGCGAATATCATATACCATTTGCTCATAAATATCAGGGGCAAATGGAACCTCCAAAAATAAAGGTCCAGACTGAGGAGACCATTTTTCAAGGCGGTTTCGGAATTCTTTAAGAGTTTTAGTGCGAAATCCCGGAACGCCAAACCCGGCTAAGACAGAAACCCAGGAAGGATTATCTATAGTCAATGGTTTAAGTGTTAAACCGTCTTTACGGGCCCGGATACGTATGGAGCCAAATCCCCCGTCGCTCATAAGTATCAATAAAAGAGGAAGATGGTTTTGGACTGCTAATTTTATCTCCGAAATAAATGGTCCGATGCCGCCGTCACCTGCAATAACTACAGTGGGTATTTCCGGTGTATGAAGTGAAGCTGCTGTTCCCACTGGAAGAGCAGTTCCCATATATCTTGCCTGTCCGGATAAAATGCACTGCGAGGTTTCTCGGCTGTGCCACATGTGTTCACCAATAGTGCAGAAATTGCCCGTATCCATAACAATACGGACATTATGAGCAAAATGTTGTTCTAGTAATTCGAATACGTGAGCAGGTAGAAATGAAGTGTCTAACATATGGTGGCGTAATTCTTTTAAACAAGAAGCCAGCTTCTCTAATCCCCATTTTTTTTCGATGAGTATTTCAAACATTTTTTCTCCGGCTTCACAACCGGCTGTTGCAATAAAACCAAAAGCTTTTTCAGCTAAAGAATCTGCAGACAAAGTGATATTAACAGTAGGACTGTTAAAAGGTTTGGCTTGCAATACTTCATTAGGTCGCAGTCCTATTCCTATTACTAAATCAGCTGAAGGCAATATATTTTTTTCGGGAGTAAGCTTTAAACCAGCGCCTGTAAATACGCCGGCGGAGTGGGGGAGTGTTTCATCTACTACTCCCTTTGCGGCGGCTGTTGAAAAAATTGGTATATGAAGTTTATTTAAGAATTTTGACCATTTTTTGCGGACAGCTAAAGTTCCGGCAACGATTACCGGCCTTTGCGATTTTGAAACAAGATTTTCAATATCCCCTTTAACATGTATCTCATTTATAGGAATAGCCTCTTCATTAGTAATAACTGAATTGGGAAGTTCAAAAAGCACAGGCGCCGGCAACTCTTCTTCAGCCCATAAAGCAAGTTTCTTGAAATCAGGACCTTGCTCTGCTAGTGCTCTTCTTCCTTTAACTACAGCAGCTGTTAATTTTTCGTGGTCTATACGTTTATGGGCTTTTGTCATAGGTGTGTCTGGAGCGTATGCCTCTGATATAGCCACCAGGGGATAATTTTCAAATTGACAAAAGGCAAGCCCTGGAACCATATTTGCTAACCCGGGACCCTTTATGCATATAGCAACGCCTGCATGGCCGGTCAAATAACCGGTTGTTCCTGCCATAATAGCGGCTGATGCTTCAAAATGAGTAAGATAAAATCTAACTCCATGCTTCTCAAGTTGGTCTATCAACTCAAGACTAGCACCACTGCCGGGAATTCCAAAAACCTTTGTGATACCCGAGTCAGCAATATCCTTGGCTAATTTTGCTAAGCGATTCATAGGAATTAAGTCAAATGTTTTATAATTTTGCCTGCAGCATGTCTACAAACTATCTTTACCGCATCAGGACTAAACCCGCCGCAATGAGGAGTAATTATAAGATTACTATGTGAGCGGGCGTATTTGACAAGAGAGTGCTCGGCAATGTCAGGTTCGCCGTCTAATACATCTAATCCTGCTGCAGCAATGCGACCGGACTTTAGTGCATCAAGTAGAGATGTCTCGTCAATGAGCCCGCCGCGTGAGGTGTTTATAAAAATAGCTCCCCGTTTAATCTTTGAAAAGAGTTCAGAGGATATTAATCCTTTTGTGTCTTTGGTCAAATGGACATGAACCGAGATAAAGTCCGATGTTTTGAAAAGTGATAAAAGGTCAGTTTTTTTTATTTCCTCGGGAAATTCAGCAAGATAAGGATCATAACCTACAACTCTCATGCCAAACGCATGTGCATAGTGCGCCATCCAGTTGCCTATTCTGCCACAGCCGACAATACCGAGCTGTTTGCCTTTAAGCATAACTCCGGGAAATTCTTCGCGTACCCAATTCCCATTTCTTACATGTTCTGCTGCGGCAGTGAGTTTACGTGCGCATGCCAAAAGCAGAGCCCAAGATAACTCTGCCGCCGGAGTAAGATTCTGGATGATTTTGGGGTCTTCCTTAAGGGTATAAACTTGAATGCCCCGTTGAGTAATTTCGGTGCGATGGATATGGTCCGAGCCCGTGGTTGCACAACTAATGAGCTTCAGATGCGGTGCATTCTTAATCATAGCATCTGTTATTGACACTTTCATGGAAGCATCAAGAAGGGCGTCTGCTGAACTCAAAGCTTTTATAATTTCTTCTTGTTCAGTGCGGATATTGATTAATTCTGCATGCGATTTTAATACTTCGTAAGCTGCATCAAAACCTTCCTTTGGTCCGAGATAAATTACTTTATAAGTTGGATTCATTTTTTTTCAGACACATAAGATATCCTTTTTTGGATATAAATATTTATTTTGGCTAAACTATCTGCAATTCTTTCAGAAACATATCCGTCGCCGTATAAATTGCTTGGTTTATATTTTCCATGTGCAAGTTGTCTGCGGATTGCCTTAGTTATCCCGGCGGACCGGACCACAGGCACACAAGTCACACTATCAGCCAATTCCCTGCCATTTTGTCTGTTACCCGCCAACACAACAGGAGTGCCGAAATAACTGGCATCTCTTACAAAGCTGCTGGAGTTGCCTACTGCACAAACAGTCTTTGAAAGAACTTTTAGATACTCCTCAGGATGTATATTTGTTATGGTGCGCAGCCAAGCAGGTTGATATTTATTCCTGAAAATTCTTATGGTTTTACTTATGTGGTCGGAGCCGGCATCTATATTAGGCCATAATAATACCGTCTGTATTTTTAACTCATTTAAAGCACGTAATAATTCTTTAATTTGAGATCTCTCATCGCCGAATTCCGTGGTAGTAGGATGCAATATTGTCAATAAAAAAGGTTTTGATATATCGATAACGGCTCCCCCGCCGGATTGATTTAGTATTTTCGAAGATATTTTTTTATTGAGCAGACGGGCTATATCACTGCTCGGACAACCTATGGTAAGGATATGTTCCCTTTTTTCGCCCATCCTTACGAGATATTCAGCAGAGCGTTTAGTGCTGGGTACATGGAAATGTGCTAATTTCGAGATTGCATGGCGTGCGCTTTCATCGATCGAACCCGAAACCTCGCCACCTTGGATATGCACGATGCATTTGTTCATATATGCTGCGGCTATGGCAGCTGCCAATGCTTCGTATCTGTCACCGATAATCAGTATTACATCGGGATTTAATCTCTGGAATTCATTGGCGAATTCGATAATCCCAAATCCTACTGATTTAGCCATGGTAACAGGAGTAGACCCTTCCAATTCCATGAAAATCTGGCTGTCAATATGAAAACCATCTCGTTCTACGACATTAACTGCTTTGCCGAATCTCTCTAAGGGCATAGTGCCTGTGGCCACAATTTGCAGCTGTAACTGTGAATGTTCAGATATGGCTTTCATTACCGGTTTTAAGCGGCCGTAATTGGCTCTATCCGCCAAAAGGACACATATTTTTCTGCGTTTTTTATTATTCATAATCCCTTTCTGATAAAAATTCGTCTTTTTTAAATGGTTTTTTCAATCGTTTGCCTATAATAGTATCCAAATATTCAACTCCTAATCCTTTGCCCGGCTTTTTTAAAGTTATATCTTCTTTGGTTATAATTTTGCCTTTTGGTAAATCAGCGTTAGCTACAATACTTTTTCCGAAAAGTTGGCGTAAATTAGATTTATCTTTTGCAATAATATCTTTATCCACGGGATTAGTTTTTATTTTTTCAATGAACCTGATTCCTTCGGCAAGTTGTTTCAGTTCTGCGATTGTCAAGGACGCTTTTACATCCGGACCGAACATTTCTCGGCTGAATGTGACATGCACCTCTACCATTTCAACGCCAATCGCTGCTGCTGCAAGCCCCGGGTATATATATCCGGAATGGTCTGACAGTCCCACACTACAATCATAACGCTGTCGGAAATAAGGTATCATATTTAAACCGATTTTTTCCGGCGGACAAGGATATTCGGTTGTGCATTGTAAAATCGTTAATGGGATATTGAACTTTTTGACCTTTTTTACGGCTTCATCAATTTCCTTAATAAAGCTCATTCCGGTAGACAGAATAAACGGCAACTTTGTTTTTGCCATCTCTTCAAACATTGGCGTGTTGTTTACTTCTCCAGACGGTATTTTCCATGCGTCTATGCCGATTCGCGCAAGAAGTTGGACTGCTTTAATTGAAAATGGCGAACTGATAAATAATAACCCTTTTTCCTCCGAATGTTTTTTAAGCCCACTCCACTGCTCTTCAGTGAAGTCCATTCGTTTCCAGTAATCATAACGCGTAACATCCTGCTGGCTAAATTTAACACGCCATTCTTCCTGTAGAGTGCTCTCTTCACTGGCAATATGCGTTTGGAACTTTACCGCATCAGCACCGGCACTGGCTATAGCGTCTATAAAAGCATGCGCTATTCCCAGGCTTCCTTCATGGGCTTGAGCGACTTCGGCAACTATTAAACACTTATCTTTTTTCGGCATTATTTTTGCACCGTATTTATTATTATAATAAAAATTCTATTCCAAATTCAGTTATTCCTTGCAAATTCCTGCAGGAATGCAGCAAAGATTCCAATTATCAATCCTAAAATTGCAGAAGCAGTAATATTTAGCCGTTTGTTCGGTTTAATGTTTACAGACATAGTAGCAGGTTCAAAAACTTCAAATAGCTGATAATCCATCAACTCTTTTCTTAATAAATAAATTTCCCCGTTTATATTGAAGTAGAGAGTTTGATAATTAGATAAAGCATTTTGCAGAATAACAAAATCAACATTGGATATTTCAGACGAGAGCATTTGGTTGAGTTTTTGTATTTCTTTTTCAATTATTTCACTTCTTTTTCTCAAATCGCCTATTTTCTCATTTATTGGAGATAATCTTTCGTCTCGAATCTCATTGGCTTGTTGGACGAAATAGTCGGCAATGGCATTGCAGATTTTTACCGCCAATTGAGGATCTTCATATTGTATTTTTAGCTTAAGAAGATTTGTGTTTTCGATATTTTCCGTCTTCATCATTTTTTCAAGCGTAAATCCGTCTATGCCTAGATTGAATGTTTGAATTACGGGTATTAATATTTTTCCCGTTTTAAGTTTTTGAATAGCTTCACCTTTTTGCATTAAAGGTTTTGAAACAGCAATATGTGTTGGGGTTGGGATGCTTATTATTGTGGCAGCTTCATATGCTTTCGGTCTTAAGAAACTAATAACAGTTGCAATAATTACGCACAGGGAAAATATGATTAAAATTGTTTTTTTTCTTTTAATCATAACATTAATATAATCTTTTAAATCAGCTTCGTTATCTAAATGTTTTTGCTCGCTCATTTTTCATCCCCCTTGTGAGTTTATAGTCGATTTTACTACTTTCATAATACTTCTTTTATTTGGGTGACTACTTCTTCCATTTCTTTTTTCTCAAGTTCGGGATACATAGGAAGCGACAATACTTCATTTTGCAATTTTTCGGCAACCGGGAAATCACCCAACCCGTGTCCCGGACTTTTGTAGACTTCCTGAAGATGCAGGCACAACGGGTAGTATATTGCGGCAGCTATACCGTTTTCTTTTAAGTGTGTTAGGACTGCGTCTCTTTTTTCTTTAATGCGGATTGTATAATAGTTAAAGGAATCTTCGACATAATCAGGAATAAAAGGGATGGTAACATTGCTTCCCGAGAAAAGTTTTTTGTAATATTCCGCATTTCCCCGACGCATTGTTATCCATTTATCTATATGGTTTAATTTAACTTTCAAGATAGCTGCTTGCAATGTGTCTAATCTACTGTTAAATCCGTGCATGGTGTAATGATATTGTCTGGTCTGTCCGTGATTTCTCAAATATTTTAATTTCTGCATTGTTTTTTCGTTGTTTGTAATTACCATTCCCCCGTCGCCGAAAGCGCCCAGGTTTTTTGCCGGAAAGAAGCTGAAACATCCCATGTCGCCGATAGTACCTGCTTTTTTATCTTTATATTTTGCTCCGAAACTTTGGGCAGCGTCTTCTACTATTTTAAGGTTGTATTTTTGGGATAAAGATAGGATTTTATCCATCTCACATGGCAATCCATAGAGATGAACAGGAAGAATTGCTTTTGTTTTTGGTGTTATTTTTTCTTCTATTTTCTCGGCATCTATGTTATAGGTCTTTTCGTCTATATCACAAAATACCGGCTTTGCGCCTGCCCTTGTAATTGCTTCTGCCGTGGCAATGAATGTAAAAGGCGTTGTTATTACTTCATCCCCTTCGCCGATATCCAAAGCTTTAAGCGCTAAAATTAAAGCATCCGTACCGGAAGCAACTCCTACGGCGAATTTGGCGGCAAAATATTTCGCTATTTCTTTTTCAAATTCTTCCACTTCGTTACCCAGAATAAAATTCGTTTTTGTGATTACTTGCTCAATCGCCGAATCAATTTCTTCTTTTATTGTCTGATATTGTTTTTTTAAGTTTGTTAAAGGTATTTTCATTGTCTATTTTTTCCTTCTAATTTTGTTATTATTTATTTGTTCGTATTCTTTCTTGCACACCTTGCAAATTGCTTTATCTCCTTCAAACTCTAACTTAATACCGCATTCGCACATCCACCCTTGTAATTTGGCAGGGTTACCATAAACCAGCCCAAAATCAGGAATATCTTTTGCAACCACTGCTCCTGCGCCTATAAAAGCAAAACTGCCGATAGTAATGCCGCAAATTACAGTCGCATTTGCTCCGATTGTTGCGCCTTGTTTAAGTAGAGTGGGGCGGTATTCTTCCTTCCTTACAATAAAAGCTCTTGGATTTATGACATTTGTAAAAACACAGGAAGGTCCGCAAAAAACTCCATCTTCAAGCGTAATCCCTTTATATAAAGATACATTATTTTGAATCTTGCAACCATTGCCGACTTTTACATCAGGCCCTATTACAACATTCTGTCCTATGATGCAATTTTCTCCCACATCCGAGCCTTCTAAAATGTGCGAGAAATGCCATATTTTGGTTCCTTTGCCGATTTTTACATTTTCATCAATGCAGGAAGACGAATGGACAAAGTAATCTTTCTTTTCGGAATTATTCATAGTTCCACCTTATCTTTTTTAGAGGAAATAGCTCGTTCCGCTTCTTCCAAAACCTTCAAAACCTTTAATCCTTCTTCACCATCTGTATAAG
>CAZNJA010000017.1:0-25844 GCA_964573245.1 uncultured bacterium | reverse complement strand
GGACTCGCATAAATCACTATAACCGTCTTTGTCTGAATCTAAACTTGCAAGTTTTATGTTGTTGGATGCTATATCTGCATAAGTCGTGTTGCTAATACCGAATAGTCCAACAAAACCAAGAATTAGGACGGAGATTAGAAGTTTTACTCTCATCAATGCTTGCTTTTATTGTATTCCATCTATCAATAGCTTCTGCCATGGACAAACATAAATTTTACGTAAAAATAAAAAAAATAAATTTTTTATTGATAATTGTCAGCCCCACCAATTAATACACCAGCACTCTCATGTCGGAAAAGTTCGTCTATATCTACTGTTCCTCCTCCTGCGTCTGTTCCTCCGAAAGTTAATTGCCCGTCTTTATTAGAAGCGCCCGTATCATCTTTATTTTCCACTCCCTTAACGTTTCCGTTTCTGAAGAGGATATTTACATATTCTCCAGAATGGTTATATTTGGGAGTAGCACCGGTTATATCGTTATAATCCATTACTATTGCCGGTTTTGACTCGCTTAACATGAGTTCGTTTCCCCCTGCCCCTGATGCAGCTCTGTAGATATAAGCAGAAAATGTATTTTGAGGAGTAAGCCAATCATTTTTTAAAGTTTCTGGGTCTCTGTAATTTTCGCTTGAGGGACATATAAAAACGGCAAAATCCTCTATGTAGTCGTTTTTGTTATTCGAAGGAACAGCCGGGTCATCATAAAAATAACCCATTCCTCCCGGTGTTCCTGAATCTGCCAATTGGTTGGTTGCAGTGTTGGTGCCGGCTACAAAAAATTCCTCTGTCGTGGGCATTTCCCCCGTATCTATATTATACATATTGAATGCTTCGCCTATGACTTTCAGATTGCCCATACAGGCAACTCTGTTTGCTCTTTCTCTTGCGTTTTGTAAAGTAGGCAGCAATATTCCTGCAAGCATGCCGATAATTGCAATGACAACGAGAAGTTCTGTAAGGGTAAATCCCGTTTTCCCCGTCAAATGTTTCATATTAATTCCCTCCTATTATTTACCGTCTGCCTCTGTGAAAATATCGTCTTCTGTTATTGGAACAGCTGCATCTATAGTTAATAAGTCATTTGTGTTCATGACACCTTCCACGTGCCCGTCATTAAAAAGAATGTTGACGTAGTTACCGTCATGGTTGAAGAATAAACTTGCCGCATCATTATTATTATAATCCATAACCAAAGCAGGTTTTCCTTTCCTGCTGGCGCTTCCACTAAAATAACGCGTTAATCCCCCCGAAAGGCCTCTGTAAATATAAGCGCTATCCGTATCTAAATCTGCGTCCCAATTGATTTTTATAGTGCTTGCCATTGATACGGAGCTACTTGACGGACAAATTAGAGTTCCAAACTCGCTATTTAGATATGCTTCTACCAAGTAGCCAAGCCCCTCTATTTCTATTGGAGGGCCTGCTTGTTTTATTCTATTGGTCGCCGTATTATCAGAGGTTGGAGGAAAGGTCTGAACGTAATCATTTGTATAATCATTCAGGGCAAGTCCAATCTGCTTAAGGTTATTCATACACACTGTCCTTCTTCCTGCTTCTCTTGACCTTTGAGTTGCGGGAAGTAGCACTGCTGCCAGTATTCCTATGATTGCAATAACGACAAGAAGTTCTATTAGGGTAAACCCCGTTAGAAATTTTACACTCGTCCAAGGACGGCTTATTTCTAACGGGGCAAGCTCGTTTCGGATTGGAAAATCTGTATTCTTAAATTTATTCATATTTCCCTCCCATTTTAGAATAAACTTATCACTTTTTCTGAAAGTATGCAACTTTGTTTAGAGAGAATTTCTCTCGTATATTATTCTTATCCCATCCAACGTTAGAAACGGGTTAATTGAATGAGGAAATTTTGAGATTTTGCTTATTTTATTTGCGTCCCCGCCGGTTAGAATTATAAACGGTTTAAATTTTATCTCCTTTTTGAATTCTTCGACCAGCCCTTTTACCATGGAAGCAAAACCGTGTAGTATTCCTACTTTCAGGTTTTTGGCCGTATTCTTGCCTATTGCAAAGTTCGTGTCCTCAAGATTGTTTATTTCGGGCAAACTTGTGTTTGAAAAGAGCGCTTTTACGGAACTACCCAGGCCTGGTGCTATCGCCCCGCCTAAATGAACACCTCCGGGAGAAATCACATCAAAAGTTATGGCTGTTCCAAAATCAACCACTATACATCCCTTTTTATATAAATGGTAAGCCGCAACTGCATTTGCTATTCTGTCAACGCCGAGTTCCTTCTTTTTATAATTTAATTTTATTCCCAAATCTAAATTTTCACTTACGATAAGCGGCTCTATCTTTAAATGTTTTTTGAGTAATTTTCGAAGAGGTTTTGTTAAAGACGTAACGACAGAGCAAATTGCAACTGCTTCAATATTTTTGAATTGAGAAAGGTTTTCCCAAATTGCCTTGTAATAATTATTTGCAGGCTTCTTGCAAGTTGGGAAGACAATACAGCAGGCTAATTTTTTATTTACGAATAGCCCCATCTGCACATTGGTATTCCCGATGTTTACAGCCAAAAGCATGTGTATTTGTTTCCCTTTTGTTTATTTGGTTATACTCCGCTCAAAGAAAAACTTGCCCATTTCGCCTGAATTGTTTTAGATTTTTCGTCTTTTAACATAAAGTAATATTTCTCTATTTTTTCTAAAAGTATTGCCAGAAATTTATCCGGTTGTATTTCCTTGCCTGTTTCGCATCTCAAGGATGTTGCCGTGTTTTTCAACTCAGACGGGAAATCTTTCATTTTAGTATTAAGGTTTATGCCTACTCCCACTAAAACGTATTCTATCTTATTTCCGCTTTTCGTTTGCGTCAATATCCCGCATATTTTTTTGCCGTTTACCAATATATCGTTGGGCCATTTAATCGTCGGATTGGATATTTCGAAGGAATGCAAAACTTCTGCGCAAGCCGTGGTGAAAATTGCATTGATAATATTCGACTGTTCCAGAGTAAAGGAAGGTCTTAATATGACAGTTAACCAAATCCCGCCTTGTGGGGAAAACCATTTTTTCCCGTTTCTACCCATTCCCTTTTTTTGAGAGTAAGCAAGTATTACAGCGCCGTCTTTTGCGCCGTTTTCAGCTAAAAGTTTTGCGGTCGTTTGAGTGGAATCAAGTTCTGAATATATGTAGAGAGGATGGCCGATAGTTTTGGTCTTAATAGTGTTTTCGAAGTCTGGATGTAATAGTTTCATTAATTTTTGAAGTTAATATTTTTTTAACCTTCATTAACTTCTATTATTTTAAGACTCATGTCAAGAGCAGGCGCCGAATGAGTTATTTCGCCGATAGAAATAAAGTCTATACCCGTTTTGGCAATCTCTTTTACGTTGGAAAAATTAATGTTTCCGGATGCTTCAAGAAGCGGCGCTTTGAATTTTTTTTGTTGCTTTATCCACCTGACGGCTTTTTTAATTTTGGCAGGATTCATATTATCAAGCATTATTATATCGGCTTTGCAATCATAGGCGTTTTTTAGTTCGTCCAGGGTTTCAACTTCTATTTCTATTTTTGTGTTCTTGGGTCTCCGACCCCCGCTTCGCAGCGAGGCGAGTCTACGGGTCGTAGAACCGGAGGAAATTTTTCTTCTAACCGACTTTATTAATTTTTTGATTTCGCAATGGGATATAAGCTTAATATGATTATCTTTTATAAGAACCATATCGTAAAGCCCCATGCGATGGTTATGCCCGCCGCCCGTTTTGACGGCGTATTTTTCCATTTCCCGCAAAAGCGGAGTGGTTTTTCTGGTGTCAAGAATTTTACATTTGTAAGGTTTGGTTTTTTCTGCATATTTTGAGGTTAATGTCGCTATTCCGCTCAAATGGCCCAAGAAATTCAAAGCGGTTCTTTCGGCGGTTAGTATGTTTTTCGCTTCACCGTATAAAATTGCCAGAATTTGGTTTTTGTGAACATTGTCGCCGTCTTTTACGAGTTTGCGGAATTTTATGTTTTTTGCCACAAGTTGAAATGCGGTTTTTGCGATGTCCAACCCGGCTATTACGCCTTCGTTTTTACTGATGATTACGGCTTTAACTTTAACATCCCCAACAATAATCGTTTCCGTCGTAATATCTTTTTTGCCTGCCCCGGACCGAGAGCCCTCTGGTTCGGGGCCGATATCTTCTTTTAATGCCTGTTTAATAAGGCGCTGGAAATTTTTGGGCTCCATATTAGAAATTAGCAATTGGGGATTGTTCCGGATGGATTCCGAAGAATCCTTCGGAAAAATTACTTAAAGATTTATCTTATTTGGTCTAATTTAACATAAACACTTCCAATCGTGGGGAACCTGTCTTTTTTATCAAACATTAAACATCCAAGAATTATTTCTTGCAAAGAGAAGGGTAAATAAAGGAGTTGGCTCTTGATTGTCATAGCCTGACGGTCTCTTTTTCTTGCAAGGTAATGGCCTTTCATAAGGCTTTTTCTATTATTGGAAAAAGCATAAGGAGAATATGGCAGACTACCAGTAAATAATTCAAACAGGAGCGCTCCCAAAGCGTAGATATCAGCGCTCTTGTCGGGCTTCGAGCCTTTGAACTGTTCAGGACTCATATAAGCAGGAGTTCCTCCCTTAATGTCTTTTTTAATCAGAAAACCAAATAAAAGAAGCTGGGCTAAAATATTAAAGAGTGAATTTGAAGAAGAATGCGACAAGCCGAAGTCCGTTATCCTGACTTGCCCTTCCTCATTAAAAAGTATATTTGTCGGTTTTACGTCTCCGTGAACTATGTCGTAAGCGTGTAAATATGCAAGTCCATAAGCTATATCTCTTGCGATTCTTACCTTTTCTGTGAAGGGGAATTTTTCGCCTTTAGCCTTTTCCCTATCTATAACTTTTTGCATCAAATTCCCACCTTTTAGGTAAGGCATAATCAGACAGTAACCGTCTTTGATTTTCAACATGTCGTATATCTTTATGATGTTGTAGCTTTCAGGGTCGGGAATTTTTCGAATGATGTTGAATTCTTCTTTTAAGGCTTGAATCCTTTTTTTGTCGCGCGCCATATTGGGCGGAAGGAATTTGACTGCTATACATTGTTTTTCAGCGCTGACATCGTCTTTTCTGTAAGCCGTATATACCTGGCTCATCCCGCCTTGGCCTATAAACCGGTCCAAAACGTAAGTCTCTGCGCCTATTTGAAACTCTGTTCCTCTTTCCATTTCTTGTCTCCGAACACTTTTAGCGATGTAATTTACCATATAAACTAATGCCAATTCAAGTTTGACAACAAATATTTTTCTGATATAATTAAGTTACTTAATTATTAAGAGTGTTAAGTTTTGGGGTGCAATTATGAGAGAAATAGATAGAATCACGGAAACGTTCGATCAGATACATAGAAAAATAAGGACGAGGTTGTCCAACGAATTAAGCAAAGGGAAAATAACTATTCCGCAATACCATATCCTCGATTACCTTAATGACAAAGCCAAAGCCACTATGCGTGAAGTTGCTGATTATCTTTTTGTAACTCCTCCGGCTGTAACCGGGCTGGTGGATAAACTCGTAAAAATACAATTAGTGCGAAGAGATTTCTCTTCTTCCGACAGAAGGATAATAATTATTTCTCTTACGCCTAAGGGGAAAACCGCCATATCAAAAATTAAAAACCAGTCCAATGAACTGTTCATTTCCCTTTTTAAAGCGTTTTCTGCCCAAGAGAAAAAAAGTTTTCTTGAGGTAACTAAAAAAATGGAGGAACTTCTATGAAGAAATTCATTTTTTTGGTTATATTTAGTTTGCCATTTTTTGTCTTTGCGCAGGAAGACACGCTTACTCTTGAAAAGAGCATATCCATAGCATTGGAAAATAACGCTTCCATAAGATTAGCCAACGCAAAAATAAAAGAAGCGCAAGCAGAAAAAAGTCAGGCGTTAAGCTATTTTTTCCCTAAAATTTACAGTTCTTCTTCTTATACTCGATTGGATGAAAAAAGCGAAATGGCTTCAGTAGTTTTAAGCGATGATGAGATTTATGACTATAATTTGGGACTTGTTCAGCCGATTTTTCACGGAGGACTTTTACCAGCATATAATTTGCAGAGAGAAAATCTTAAAGCAAATCAAAGTTACTTCGAGTCGGTACGAAACAATTTAGTTGTGGAAGTTAAAAAAGCATATTTTCAAGTTTTGGGTGCAGGAAAAATCAAACAAGTGGCGGAAGAATCGGTAACTTCAACAAAAGCCCATCTTAATACTATAGAGGCATATCTTAAAGAAGGGCTCGTTTCCGAAGTTGAGGTTTTAAGGGCAAAAGTTGCCTTATCAAATGCAAGGCAGAGTCTAATAGATGCGGATAATGCCGTGGAACTGGCAAAATCCCTTTTTAACAGTCTTCTGAATAGAAATTTGGGGCAAGAAGTAGTGATAGAAGATGTTCTGTATTTAGATGATTATAATGTTGACCTTTCTTCGGCTATAAGCCAAGCTATTAATTCAAGGCCTGAAATAAAAGAAGCAAGTAGCAGATTGAAGATTTCACAAAGCGGAGTAAGCATTGCTCATTCTTCTTTTCTGCCCCAAGTTTCGCTTATCGGCCAATGGGACAGGATAAAGGGCGCAGAACTGCCTATAGACGAGTGGCAAGAATCCTGGAGCGCGACTGTATCAGTGGAAATGGATATATGGGACTGGGGAGAAAATTTAAACGAAGTCAGAAAAGCGAAATCCCAATCTGAGCAAGTGCGGAGCAGTTTAGAACTTCTTGTGAACAATATAGAACTTGAAGTAAGACAAGCGTATTTCAAATTGCTGTCGGAAAAAGAAAAGATAAAAGTGCAGGATGAGGCGGTAAAAGAAGCCGATAAAAATTTTCGCGATACTTTGTTAAGATTCAAAGAAGGACTTTCGACAAATACGGATGTTTTGGATGCGCAGGTTTTACTTAGTCAGGCAAAAACGAATTATTATCAGGCTCTTTATGAATATAATATTGCTATTGCCTTAGTTGAAAGGGCAATAGGGGTGAAAATAAATTAAAGATACAGGAGAAAAATAATGAAAAAAACAATTGTCTTGATAGTCGTTTTGGTTCTTTTGGGTTTAGTAGGTTATCGTGTGTATCAAACAATTGCATCCAAAAGGTTGACAGAGGAAGTTGGGGCGGAGGCGGAAATTCCCGTAGTCGCCGAAAGAGTCAAATTGCAAACTATCGAGAAAAAATTGTATCTTACGGGAGATATTGAACCGCAGTCTCAAGTAACCGTATATTCCGGTGTCAGCGGAAAAGTCGAAAAGTTAGCTGTTGATATTGGGGACAATGTCACAAAAGGCAACCCTATTGCAACAATAGAAAAGGAAAAATTAATTTTAGATGTGGAAAGATTAGAATCCGCATTAGAATCTGCAGGGATAAATCTTGAGAATCTTGGGAAAGATTATGAACGGTTCAAAAATCTTTTTGAGCAGAATGTTATCTCTGAACAGAGATTTGACAGCGTAACAACTGCTTACGAAAGCGCTCAAGCTCAAGTTAAGGAATTAGAAGCTGTTTTGGCACTTGCTAAAATTCAACTGAGAGATTCCGCTATATTCGCTCCAATTAGTGGAGTAATTGCCCAAAAGTTTATAGAAGAGGGAGATATGGTTACTGCTACTTCCCAGATGAAAGGAGCACCTGTAGTTAACATTGTTGATATGGATATAGTCAAAGTCATAGTAAATGTAACCGAGAAGGATATTGTTAAAGTTAAGATGGGACAGAAAGCAAGAGTCAAGGTAGATGCTTATCCTCAAGAGACATTTGAAGGCGCTGTATCAAATATTTCACCCGTTTTAGACTTCTCATCAAGAACCGCACCGGTAGAAGTGAAAATACCTAATCCTGCCCATTTATTAAAACCGGGTATGTTTGCCAGGGTAGGTTTAATCCTATCCCTCCATGAAAACGCAGTGGTCATCTTAAGGGACGTCATACTCGAACAAAATGATAAAAAATATGTCTTTGTGGCAGAGGATGGAAAAGCCCGACAAAGAGAAATTGTCACGGGCTTGGAAGAAACAGGAATGTTGCAAATTCTATCAGGGTTAAAAAAAGGAGAACTTTTAATAACCGAGGGACAAAATTCAGTAGGAGAAGGAACTGAAATTAAAATAATCGAGTAAAAATGAATCTACCAGAATTAGGAGTAAAAAGAGCAGTTACGACCGCGATGATATTTATTGGGGTTATTATATTGGGCGGAGTTTCTTTAACCCGCATGGGGTTAGACATGCTTCCGGATATAGAAATACCCACTATTGCGGTTATTACCACTTATACCGGAGTAGGACCGGAAGAAGTGGAAGAAAGGATTACCCGTGTAACTGAAGAACAACTGGCTACCGTGGAAGACTTGGATAAGATAGAGGCTTCTTCTTCGGAAGGTATATCTGTTGTAAGTTTGAGGTTTAAGTGGGGGGCTAATTTAGACAATGCAATAAATGACGTGAGAGATAAACTTGACATGGTCAAGCCGCGGCTTCCCACAGATGCCGATGCCCCTTTAATCTTCAAATTTGATCTTTCCATGATGCCTGTTCTGGTATACGGCGTTTCCGCACAAGAATCTTACCCCCGCCTTAAAAAACTTTTGGAAGACGAGGTGGCTATTCCGTTGGAAAGCATACCGGGCATAGCAAATGTAATAGTAAGAGGAGGTTTGGAAAGGGCAATTTTAGTGGAATTGGATGCCCAGCGGCTCAACGCTTATAACATATCTATAACCCAAATAGAAAATATGTTAAGAGCGGGGAATTTATCTACGCCGGGCGGATATATCAGAACAGAGAATTTAGAATATGTTTTAAGAGTGCCGGAAGAATTGGAAATATTGGAAATAGAGAATGTAGTAGTAGGCAATTTCAACGGGAATGTGGTGAAGATTAAAGATATTGCCCGGGTTAAAGATTCTTTTAAGGAAACTACCGGAGAGACGAAAATAAACAGGCATTCTGGATTGGCTATTTCGATTCAAAAGGAATCTGGTGCAAATACCGTCGATGTATGCACGGAAGTGTTTAAAAAACTTGACGAATTGAAGAAAAATCTTCCCGGCGATGTTGAATTTTCACAGCCGATAATGGATTCCTCCGACCAAATTATTAAGTCCATAAATAATTTAAAGGATTCTCTTTTAATAGGAGGGATTTTAGTAATTATTATTATCTTTTTATTTTTAGGCAGTTTCCGTTCTTCATTAATCGTGGCAAGCGCTATTCCTGTCTCACTTATTGCTTCTCTCATTTTCTTATACATGGCGGGTTATACGATAAACATCATTTCACTTGCTTCATTGGCAATAGTCATAGGAATGGTGGTCGACGCGTCAATTGTTGTTTATGAAAATATTCATCGCCATTTAGAGGAAGGTGAAAACTTAAAAGATTCTTGTATCAAAGGCGGAAGCGAAGTAGCAGGAGCCGTATTTGCATCTGTTTTGTGCATGATAGCTATATTTGTTCCCATAATCTTTACAGGCGGCCTTACTGCGGTATTTTTTAAACAACTTGCTTATGTGATTTCCTTTGCTCTTATATCTTCTTTGTTTACAGCGCTTATGCTTGTTCCTATGCTTTCCTCAAAATTCGTTAAGATGAAAATTCCTGATTCTAAAGAGAAGAAGGGAATTCCGGATAAAATTTATGAGACAACCGAAAGAAATTTCAAAAAAATGGAGGCAAGCTATCAAAACTTATTATCCTGGGCTTTGAAACACCGCAAGAGGGTAATTACAGGAAGCAGTTTACTTCTTTTGATAAGTTTGGCAGTAATAGGATTTATCGGGACCGAATTTTTCCCGGAGGAAGATGAAGGGACAATGTCTTTCAATATAACTTTACCTATGGGTACAAGATATGAAAAGACATCTAAAATTACGGATGAAGTAATAGATATCATATATAAAGAAGTTCCCGAGATAGGAGTTGGTTATTCTACCGCCGGACTGAGCAGCGGAAGCGGAATGGAGAGAAAAATGTTAATGGGAGGAGAAGAAGGTTCTAATATCGGAATGATATCCCTCAAACTCATTTCCAAAGAGGAAAGAAAAAGAAGCCCCCGGGAAATAGCTTACGAATTAAAGGATAAATTTAAGAGTTTCCCCGATGCCGAAGTGAGATATGATCCCGCAGGCATGTCGCAAATAATGTTCGGCGGGGCAAAACCGCTTTCCGTGGAACTAAGAGGTTACGATTTGCAAGAGGCAAAAATTCTTTCAGACAAAATAGCGGAAATTCTTAAAAGTATAAGAGGTGTGGGAGATATAGAAATTTCAAGAAAATCAGGCAAGCCTGAACTGCAAATCATTATAGACAGAGACAAAGCCTCCTTATTGGGATTAAATGTCGCGGATATCTCTCACACCATAGAAACTTGTTTCAAAGGCAATGTAGTAAGCTGGTATAGAGAGGAAGGGGAAGAATACGATATAGAACTGAAATTAAGGGAAGAAGACAGAAAAAAGTTGGAAGATATAGAAAATCTATCCCTAACGCTTCCGATAGGTGGGAAAATACCCTTATCTCAAATATCCCATATAGAAAGGACTACCGGACCTTTGGAGATAGAGCGTAGAGGAAGAGAGAGAGTAGTGAAAATAGAAGGTGAAATTTATGGCAGAGACCTGGGCAGTGTAGTAGAAGAGGCAAAAGCAAAATTATCTAAAGTTTCCCTGCCCTCGGGATTTTCTATATACTTTAGCGGGGAGCATGAGGAGATGGCAAAAAGTTTTCGTCAGCTCTTTCTGGCATTAATATTGGGAATAATCTTGGTATTCATGATTATGGCGTCTCAATTCGAGTCTTTAATCGACCCGTTTGTCATAATGTTCGCTATTCCCTTTGCAATGATTGGGGTGGCATGGGCATTGTTTTTAAGTGGCAATACCCTTTCTATTGTGTCCTTCATTGGACTGATAATGATAGTGGGGATAGGAGTTGAAACAGGGATAGTGTTGGTAAGCTTTATAAAACAGTTAAGAGGAAAAGGAGTCGAACTTCATGAAGCAGTAGTAGAAGCGGGAAGGTTAAGATTAAGACCCGTTCTTATGACCACGCTTACCACTGTTTTCGGGTTGATCCCATTAGCTTTATCAAAAGGAGAAGGTTCTGAGATTTGGGTTCCCCTATCCCTAACAGTAGTTGGTGGACTTATAATGTCATTTATTTTGACTCTAATCTTCATTCCTATCCTATACACAATATTTGAAGAAAGGATTCTTCAATTAAGAAACAAGAAATAACTTGTATCTATTTGTTGAGGGAAACAAGTCTTTTTTCGTAATATTTTATAATTACAATATTGTCGTGTTCTCTATGTAACACCTATTCGCAGTGTTTTTGGCATATTTACACGCATGTCCTCCCAATATTATCTATTTTGGTTTAAAACCGTTAAATGTCTATGAACGTTATCTTTATATCTTGATTCGTTATATTTTATAGATTATAATCACTCCCTCAATTGTAAGGAGGTTTTAATATGGCACAAGCCGGTGGTAGTTCGAATAATCAAGGTCGAGATTCAGTAGCCAAAAGACTCGGTATTAAGAAATTTGGTGGTGAAAGAGTTAAAGCGGGAAATATCATCATAAGGCAAAGAGGAACCAGAATTAAGCCAGGTAAAAATGTAGGATTGGGGTCTGACCATACTATTTTTGCTAAAACGGATGGGATTGTATCTTACACTGGAAAGAAGAAAAAATCTGTAAGCATTATTACCTCATAAGCATTTTACTTTCTTTCTGTCTGCTTTTGTTCCTGCGCTCGTCTTGAATATTGGGTTAAAGCAGTCCGTTGCATCATCCCGCTTTGCCCTAAGGCGAAATAAAAATATTATGAAAGAAATTACGATTCTTGGCTCTACGGGTTCAATCGGCCAAAACACTCTTGAAGTTATATCCGGATTAAGCGGGCAATTTAAAGTTGTTGGCTTGAGCGTTCGGGAGAATATAGAACTTTTGGCCAAACAGGTCAAAAAATTTCATCCTAAATGGGTTGCAATCGCTGACGAAGCAAAAGCAGAACAATTCAAAAAAAAATTTAAAGGCTCTTTGGGTAAAATTTTTGTTGGCAGTGAAGGTATTAGGGAACTTGCCGGCCAAAAAGTTGACTTGGTTGTTGTGGCTTTAGTCGGTTCTGCGGGAATGTCACCTGTGTTGGAATCCATAAAAAGCGGGAATGATATAGCACTTTCCAATAAAGAGGTTTTGGTAATCGCCGGCGAAGAAGTCATGGCGCAGGCAAAAAAACAAAATGTGGAAATCTTCCCTTTAGACAGCGAGCATTGTTCTATTTTTCAAAGTATAGACAAAGAAAAAAGGGAGGAAATTCATAAAATCACTTTAACAGCTTCAGGCGGGCCTTTTTATAATTACGACAGGAATAAATTCTCTTCTATCAAGATAAGAGATGCTCTTTCTCATCCCACATGGAAAATGGGTTCAAAGATTACCATAGATTCTGCGACCTTGATGAACAAAGGGTTTGAGGTTATTGCCGCCAAATGGTTTTTTGGTTTGGATTGGGATAAAATTGACATAATAATTCATCCGCAGTCTATTGTTCATTCCCTAGTGGAATTTATGGATGGCATAATATTTGCCGTATTGTCCGATACCGATATGAGAATCACGATTAAATATATTCTGACATATCCAAAGAGAACGAAAAGCCGATTCAAGCGGGTCGATTTAAGCGAAATCTCGAAACTTACTTTTTTCAAGCCGGACGAAGAAAAATTCCCCGCATTAAAACTTGCCTATTCGGCCGGCAGAACCGGCGGGACCATGCCGGCAGTTCTTAATGCGTCAAACGAAATGGCTGTGGAGGCGTTTTTAGAAGGGGAAATAACGTTTCCACAAATTTGGCAGGTCTGCGAATTAGTTATGCAAAGGCATAGCCCTAATCCCGAGCAAAACGTGTCTAACGTTTTGCAGGCGGACCAGTGGGCAAGAACAGAAGCGAGTAGTATAATGAAAAAGATATGAGAAGAAACTGGGTTAAATATTTAGACCTTTTTCTGTGTATTGTTATAGCATTTCTTTTACTGGATGTTTTTTTCTTTTTTAAGTCTTATGAAAAAGAAAAGGCGGAGGCTTCTATTTTGCCGATTTCCGCTGAAGTGCACTCTCTTGTAAAATCCGAGAAGAGTCTTTCCGGCTATGCGGTAATTTACAAAAGAAATTTATTTAATATTAGCGAAGCTCCAAAATCCATTGCCACATCCTCGCAGCCCCTGTCTTTAAAATTAAAAGGGACGGTGGTAGGTGCCGAAGAATTCACATTTTGTATAATTGAAGATAAAAGCAAGCGAAGAGATGACCTTTATCAGAAAGGTGATAAAATACAGGACATGGAAGTAAGCGAAATTATGGCTGATAGCGTGGTATTGATGAAAGGTACACAAAAAATGATTTTATATATTGACGAACAAGGGGAGAAACTTAAAACAACCGAGGAACGTATCGTTGCCGAGAGGCCATCACTGTCTGATTTCCCAAGTATAGAGAATCCTTCCCCTAATAAGTGGGTTTTAAGCAGGGAAGATGTCCTTCAGGCTACAAGAAATGTTTCGCAGATTATGTCCGATTTAAAAATTAGACCTCACTTTTCGGACGGGAAAATGGAAGGATTTAGAATTGACGATATCAACCAGGGGAGTATAGCTTTGGCAATGGGTATGAAGAAAGGCGACGTTGTGACAAAAATAAATGGCGAGACGATAGATAGTCCGAAAAAGATTTTCGAGTTTTATAGAAACTTGGAAAAGTCTTCTTCCATTCAACTGGAAGTTTCAAGGGGGGATTCGACCGAAACTTTAACTTATGAAATAAAACAATAAATTTATGATTATACATATTAAAAAAACTGGGTTGGGAATAGTTATCTGTGCCATTTTGTTTTTAGCAATGTTTTTAAACGTTTGCTCTGAAGAAGAATTAATCTCTATAAACTTTGAGGATGTGGATTTAAGGGTGGTTACTAATTTTGTCTCAAAGGTTACGGGAAAGAATTTTTTGCTTGACGATAGGGTCAGAGGGAATGTGACTATTATCTCGCCGACCAAGATACCGGTAGAAGAGATATATGCGGTATTTTTGTCTGTGCTTGAAGTTAGAGGGTTTACAGCGATAGCTTCTGGCAGAGTTACGAAAATAGTGCCTATAGCAACTGCCAGGCAGTCTGCTTTGCCTACAGGCATTGGCAAGGAAATTTCCGAAATACCGATGGAAGACAAGATGGTTACTCAACTGATTCCTCTGGAGTATGCGGACAGTCAACAGATTATTTCTATACTTTCTGCGCTTATTTCTTCACAGGGACATTTAACTGCTTATTCCCCTACGAATACTTTAATTGTTACGGATACATCTTCCAACATACGTAAACTTTTAACTATTATAAACAATTTTGATATTGCGGGTGCGAAATTGGAAACCACCATTATTCCCATTAAATATGCTTCTGCACAAACTATTGCCGAAAAAGTAACTACTGCCGTAGAAAGTACAGGCAAAACAGCAATTACTCCGACAAGAGCCGTAAGAGGCGCTGTGCCCCGCGTTGTGGGTTCCGTTGGCGGAGGAGTTACGCTTATACCCGACGAGCGTATAAATTCCATTATTTTGGTTGCCAATAAAGATGATACTTTCAAAGTAAAAAAACTCATTGAACAGTTGGATATTCTTCCCCCGCCGGGAAGGGAGACTATACATATTTATAAATTGAAATATGCTGATGCTGAAGAATTGGCTAAAATTCTTTCGGCTATGCCTTTGGGAAAAGACAATGCTCAAAAAGGCGAGAAAACCGTCAGTATTAGTGCGGATGTATCAACGCGTTCTTTGATTGTTACCGCGGAGCCCGAAGAGTATGAAAACATCAAAGAAGTAATAGACCAACTTGATTCCGCAAGACCGCAGGTCTTTTTGGAGGCATTGATTGCCGATGTGTCTATGGATTTAATGTCGGAATTGGGCGTTGAGTGGGGCACTGTAGATGCGCCTATGGAAGATGAGTACACAGGTTTTGGGGGTGCAAAATACAGCGGACAACCAACTCTTTACTCAAGAGCACTGACGTTTTCCGGGCTTATCGTGGGGGCTATGAAGGGAACAACAGCGGGAATACCTAATGTGGGGATGATTATACAAGCGTATCATAAAAAAACCGGATTTGATATTCTTTCTACTCCTCAAATACTTACTTTAGATAATAAAGAGGCTAAGATCTTAGTTGGCGAGAACATTCCTTATCTAACTTCTTCCCGTATAACCGAGCAGGATACTGTCGTAAGCAGTTATGCATATAAAGATGTTGGCATAGAATTGACAATAACACCTTACATTGGGGTAGAAAATAATCTTAAACTCGATATACATCAGAAAGTTACAAAACTTGTTCCCACATCAACCGGGACAGAATTACCCGTAACAACGATAAGAGAAGCAAAGACAAGCGTATCGGTAGATGACGGCTCTACGATTGTTATCGGAGGACTTATAAGAGACGACAGCACTAAAGTTTTACATAAAGTCCCGTTATTGGGCGATATATGGATTATAGGAAACTTGTTTAGAAGGACAGAAGAAACAACCGAGCGGAGAAATCTTCTTATATTCATAACCCCTTATATTATAAGAGAGAAGGAAAAAATAGAACAATTAACGCGACAGAAAAAAGAACTTCAGGATATATTCAAAATAGAAGAGACAATTAAGTGAACCCCGTTAGAGATAAGAAATGTCTTTTGACATTTCTGTAATTACTTGAAAAGAGTTTTGTATTGTTTTGGCTTCTACAATTCTATTTAAATAAGGGCTTTTATTGTAGTGAGATCTCTAATCGGGGTGAACCCCGTTAGACCTGCCCGCCAAGATTTGGCAGGCGGGGATTAAAAAGAAAAATTTATGATTTATATCAATGCTTTAAAAATAAAGACAAAAGGTGTTCACATATTAAGTATGAGTTACGCTCCGACGTATCGTCGGAGCTATCTCTAACGAGGTGAAATGGAATTTGATATCAGCCAGTTGCTCCTTAAAGAAAATCTTATCAATGAAGAAAAATTGGAAAAATTTCTTCAACTTTCAAAACAGCGAAACGAACGTCTTGACAAACTACTGTTAAAAGAAGGACATATTAGCGAAGAAAGCCTTTTGAAATTTTTCAGTAAAATATTGTCTATCCCGTTCCTTCCCGAAATTTCTTTGGATAAAATCGATGGGTCTACTTTAAAAACCATCCCTTTGAAGATTCTTAAAAATTATAAACTCCTTCCCATAAATATAAATCAAGATGTTCTTACTATAGCGACTTCGGATCCTTTAAATTTGCCTCCAACTGGGGAACTTGCAAATATTAGCGGATATAAAATCAAACTGGTGCTTGCATGTGAAAAAGAAATTCTTAGCAGTTTAGATAAGTTATACAGGCCTGAATCGGGCTCTACAGAAGATGTTATGAAAGAAATGAAAGAGGACTTGCTTGGATTTGCGGCAGATGAAAAGACCGAAGATTTGCTGGACCTTGCCAATAAGGCACCGGTAATTAAACTTGTAAACTTAATGATTTTTCAGGCAATCGAAAAAAGGGCAAGCGATATACACATAGAGCCGTTGCCCGCAAAACTTAGAATAAGATACCGTATAGACGGCATTTTATATGACGTGTTAAATCCTCCCAAATCTTATCATTCGGCGATTGTCTCCAGAATAAAGGTTATGGCGAGTTTGAACATTGCGGAAAGAAGATTGCCCCAGGACGGAAGATTTGACATAAAATCGGGCGATAAAGAGATCGATATACGAGTATCTGTAATTCCCGTTGCTGGAGGAGAAAGGGTTGTTTTGAGATTGCTTGACAGGGCAAGTCTTTTTGATTTGGGAGAACTCGGATTGGATGAACAAATGTATGCAACTATGGACGATTTAATTCATCTTTCCAATGGTATTATTCTGGTTACTGGACCTACTGGCTCGGGAAAAACGACTACTCTTTATGCCGCACTTTCCAGAATAAATTCCCCCGACAAAAATATAGTAACGGTGGAAGACCCGATAGAATATCAATTGCCGGGTATTGCTCAAATACAAGTTAAACCAGAAATAAATCTTACCTTTGCAAACGGTTTACGCTCAATACTACGTCACGACCCTGATATCATAATGGTGGGCGAGATGAGAGATTTGGATACCGTAGACATTGCTGTGAGAGCTTCTTTGACAGGGCATCTGGTTTTTTCTACACTCCACACTAATGATACGGCTGGAGCCATAACAAGACTTATTGATATAGGCGTAGAACCATATCTTTTGACTTCTTCTGTAAGGGCAATAATAGCACAGCGGTTAGTTAGGAAAATATGTCATTACTGTAAAATTGAGTATCAGTTGGAAAATAGAGATGAAATAATAGAATTTGAAAAGTTGGGCGTAAAAAAAGAAGAGCTTCCCAAGAAATTATTCAAAGGCAAAGGGTGTTCCTATTGTCATGAGGGGTATTTGGGCAGAATAGCAATCTTTGAAATCCTGCTTATTCAAGAAGCAATTGAAAAGATGATACTGGAAAAAAAATCATCTCGCACTGTCAGGAACGAAGCAAAAAAACTTGGGATGAGGACTTTAAGAGACGACGGGCTAAAAAAAGTTTATGAGGGTGTTACGACTTTGTCCGAAGTTTTGAGCGAAACTCAGGAAATAATGGACTAAAAAAATGAGGGACGAAGGACGAGGGATGATGAAGAAACTTTTTTCGTCCTAGTTAGCCCGGCGTAATGTCGGGGGAACGGTCGTCTATCGTTATTTTGTTTTAAATGATTATGGCTGTATTTGAATACAAAGCCTTAAATAAAGGCGGCAGGACGGTAAAAGGAATAATAGACGCATCTTCGGTGGAAGAAGCAAGAGATAAGATGCGTGAACAATCTCTTTTCCCCGTTGATGTTAATGCAGTTACTCAAACTTCTTCGGGCCGCAATTTCCTATCTTTTAGAAAAACAAATAGTGAAGACGTTGCATTATTTTCTCATCAATTAGCCACTCTGTTGAAAGGTGGGCTTCCGCTTTTGTCCAGTTTAAACGCTATAGCGGAACAGGTTAGTTCGCATCGTTTAAGAAGAATAGTGTTGGGTTTGGCAGAGTCTGTAAAAGAAGGCAAATCTTTTGCAGAATCTCTTTCTTTATTCAGTAAAGTTTTTTCGCCTATTTATATAAATATGATAAGGAGCGGCGAGGAGACCGGCAGTTTGGCGGATATTCTTTTGAGGATTTCGGCGCTGATAAGAGAGAATATTAATTTGCGCAATAAAGTTAGAAATGCTTTAATTTATCCCGCAGTGATTAGTTTTGTTGGTGTGGGAGTGCTCGTTTTTCTTATGACGGTCGTGGTTCCCACCCTTTCGGGATTATTTGAACAGATGAATAAAACTTTGCCGCCGCTTACGTTGGGTTTAATTAATATTTCCACTTTTTTGAAAAATTACTGGGTCATAATTCTTGTCGGAATAGTCATCCTAACTGCGGCATTTATATGGCTGCTTCACGTGAAAAAAACGAGAGAGAAAATTGACGGATTGAAATTAAAACTTCCTGTTATCGGAGAAATTGCAAGAAAGTCGCTTGTCGCGAATTTTGCGAGAACCATATCCACTCTTAGAAAAGGTGGAGTTACAATTGTTACTTCGCTTGAACTTGCAAAGGATGCGGTTAGAAACGAAGTTATCTCTAATGCGATATATCAGGCGAAAGAGGATATCTCTCGCGGAGACAGCATGAGCAAGGCTCTAAGAAGGAGCGGCGTTTTTCCGCCGCTTTTTTTACATATGGTTGAAATAGGAGAAAAAAGCGGGAATTTGGAGCAAATGTTGGATGATATTTCAAAGAATTACGAAGAAGAAGTAACAATGGCATTAAATAGGTTTACCACTCTTCTTGAACCCCTGGTCATAATTACTATGGGTCTTATAGTTGGGATTATTGCCATCTCTATTCTTATGCCTATATTTGAAATGAATCAGTTGATTGGGTTAAAATGAAGACCAGACATAAGATATCAGACATTAGACTCTGGACATTGGACTTTAGATATAAAACTTTTAAAAATTTTTTAGTCTGTAGTCTTGGGTCTAAAGTCTTTAGTCTTTAAATTGGAGGTAAATATGTTTAGCGGTTCAATTGTAGCGTTGATTACTCCTTTTCGTGAAAACGGAGAAATTGATTTCGAAAGTTTGGGAAAATTAATAGAATTTCATATTTCGGAGAAAACCGACGGCATATTACCTTGCGGGTGCACTGGCGAAGCCGCCACATTAAAACATGCCGAGCAGAAAAAGGTCATAGAATTTGTTGTAGGAAAAGTAAACGGAAGGATTCCAGTTGTTGCCGGGACTGGCTCCAATTCTACCGACGAAGCACTTGATTTGACATCTTTTGCAAGAAAAGTAGGCGCTGACGCTGCATTGATAATAACACCTTATTATAATAAACCTACTCCTCAAGGACAATATCTGCATTATAAAAAAATAGCCGAAGAGGTTGACATACCCATTATTCTTTATAATGTGCCTGGGCGCACGGGCACGAATATGTTGCCTGAAACCATAGCAAGACTTTCCAAAATTAAAAATGTAGTTGCCATAAAGGAGGCAAATCCATCACTTGACCAGGTAAGTAAGACGCTTTCACTTTGCAATATAACTGTTCTTTCAGGCAACGATTCCGTAACTTTGCCGATTCTTTCCGTAGGTGGCAAAGGAGTTGTTTCCGTAGCCGCCAATGTAGTCCCTAGAAAAATACATGAACTTGTTCGAAATTTTAAAGACGGAAAAATCCAGGAAGCGCAAAAAATACACTTGGAATTATTCCCGTTATTTGAAGCCCTTTTCTATGAAACAAATCCAATTCCCGTAAAAGAAACGCTTGCATTGATGGGTAAAATTCAACCTCATTTGAGGTTGCCTCTTTGCAGGATGACGGAAGAGAACAAAGAGAAATTGGTTAAAGTTCTGAAAAATTTGGAATTAGCGAGGTAAAAAAAGGTTTGATGATTTTACACTGCTTTTTTGACTTTATTTGAGCGAATACAGGCTGTGCAGGCGCGGATCCGCTTTACACCTTCTGCAGTTATTACCCTTACATATTGCAGATTAGGCAACCATCTTCTTTTTGCCTTTCTGTTGGAGTGGCTCACATTATGCCCTGTAGTAGGTCCTTTTCCACATATTTCGCATACTCTAGACATTTGGCGCAAATTATATGATATTCAGTATTCATTTGCAAGACCCGTTAGAAATTTATTTCTTTACGGGTCAAGCCCCGTTAGAGATAGTCCGCCATTGAAGCAGTGGCGGACGTAAATTATAACTCGCACCTGTATCCAATATATAATTTTTCCTACTCTGTATAACATATACAGCATATTTCACTTTATCTCTAAACGGGGCAAGTTTTTTATCCACCTTTGCTTGTAAAAGTCTGGAGCTCCATATAAAATTGATGTTATGGGAACAGTAAAGCCCCCTTTACCCGTCAAGTTAATTATGGCTGTTTTTGGCAACCGTCTAGATCTTTTTCCAAAGATAGAAACAGAGTTGCAGAAGCAATACGGCAAAATAGATTTTGTTAGTCCTTTTTTTGAATTTGACTATACCGATTATTACCAAGACGAAATGGGACTTGGCTTAAAAAAGAAATTCATAAGTTTTGAAAGATTGGTTAGGTTAGAACAAATAAGTCCAATCAAGGTTTTTACAAATGATTTAGAGAGAAAATATTCTGTTGAAAATAAAAGAACGATAAACATTGACCCCGGTTACATCAGCAATTCTCAACTTGTCCTTGCCTCCTCAAAAAATTATTATCATAGAATATATTCGGGGCAAGGTATTTATTTGGAAGTTACCTTATTTTATAAAGAGAAAACGTTTCAATCTTTACCCTGGACATATCCTGATTATAAAGTTGAAAGTTCCATAAATGTTTTCAATAAGATACGAGAGATTTATAGAAAACAGATAGTCTAATTTTTATATTTGAACGGAGTTCACCCTCACACCAATACATTCCTGCCCGCCAAGATTTGGCAGGCGGGGGTGTTGAGGGTTTACATTCCGCAAGTAATTTGTTAGTATAAAATACAATAAAAAATCATGTTTAGAAGGCGAAAAAAGCTTTACATCCAAAATACGGTATCCAAGTTCCCAATAATAATTTTTGTCGCATCCGTCATTATAGGTGGGTTTTTTTTGTTTAAGATAATCTTAACCCTGGTTAAGGAAAACCAAAATGTTGCCGACATTGCTACGATAGAAATAACCGAGACGCAAAGAAAAGAGGAAGTATTATCCCCGTCGGAAACAGTTGTCCGGAAGAGTGTAGAAGAAGTCCCTCGAAACACAGTTATACCCTCTGCCACAAAAACTGAAACAACCGCTGGGGAAAAACAGGTGTCTGCTTCCATTCCTTCGCAGTTTTATACGGTTCAAGTGGCTACTTTTAGCGATATGAGAAGGACGGAAAATTTGGCTAATCGATTAAAGGTAGAAAAGTTCTCTCCTGTATACATAAAAACAAGAGGTAGACTGTTTGAGGTCTGCGTTGGGAATTTTTCTAATTCACAGGATGGCAAGGAGACTCTTTTAAAAATAACGAAGGATTTCCATGACGCTTTTATAAGAAGAATTCAACCGCCGTTTGAAGAAAAATAGCTCCGCATTTTTAAGTTCATTTCTAAAAGAGTTTCCTAAACAAACATCGCGAATATCATAATGTTTTTTTAGTGCTAAGATTGATATTCGGGGTAAAGAAAGTTATAATGAAAACTCAAAAAGAGACTACTTTGTGCAGAAGTAAATATTTAGTTGAGGCAACAAAACACACAAAAAGGCATTGGGGGCATGATTTATAGTCTACAAAAAAAACCAGAGAAATCCAACCGCCGTCTGATGCAACGTCAGCCGGCGGTTTTTTATGACCTGCCCGCTTCTTGCGGAAACAAGCAGGCGGGGTTGTTTTTGATTGCTCGAATATTTATCGTCGCGTTCGCTCTTTTAAGTTTTTGGGGATGCGCTACCGCGCCTCGCAAACGCGTTCCTCCTCAGGGTATATATCATATCGTGGGAAGCGGCCAGACGCTTTACAGAATTGCAAAAACTTATGATGTCAATGTAGATACAATTATGCGGGCGAATAAAATTAGCGACCCAACTAAAATTGGGGTTGGGCAGCAGTTATTTATCCCTGGCGCAAAAGCATTTTTATATGTCGAACCTTATCACCCTGCCGTTCAAGAGTCGGCTGCAAAAATCGTTGGTCCCAAAAATCGTTTTTCCAGGTGGCAATACATTACTCTACATCATAGTGCTACCCTCCAGGGTAATGCCGAGGTTTTCGACAGGAACCATAGAAGCCGCGGCATGGGAGGGCTTTTTTATCATTTTGTAATAGGTAATGGTACTGGTTCCGGTGATGGAGAAATTGAGGTGGGGTGGCGCTGGGAAAAGCAAACCCAGGTAAATAGACCTAATGATATTCAAATTTGCTTGGTGGGAAATTTCAATCAACAGCATGTCAGCAATGCGCAGTTTGAATCTCTAGTAGAATTGGTTGACACTTTGCGAAAGCAATACAATATCCCGCTGTCCAACATAAGAAGGCACAAGGATATAAGAGGTAGTGTTACGGAATGCCCCGGGAATTTTTTCCCGTTAAAAGAAGTTTTGGCGCAGTTGAAGAAAAAGAAATAGTCAATATGCTTATAGAATGTTTGGGCTTTAAACCCATGGAGAAATTTAAGGCAGATGCTGCAGGGATTATCTGTCAATATTTCCAAGACCGGCGAATAGCACGTAATACAAAAACTTTGGCAGTTATCCGTTTAAATTTTGGGGTTCGGATAGGAAAGATAATATGAAAAGGATTTTACTCTTTATTTTGCCGATATTGATAATTGTTATCATAGCTTTCACCGGGTTGGGAATATTTCAGGTGCGTTTTGAAGAGGAAAAGCTTTTAGACGATTTAAAACACAAAGCAAGGACTATTGCAGAGAGCGTGGAACTTTCGGTGAAGCACGTTCTTTTGACAAATGATTTGAAAAACGCCGATTATCTTGTGGGAAAATTCCAGTCCCGCGAAAGGCTGCAAGGATGTGTTATTTATGACAGTGAAGGGAATGTTTTTGCCGTTACTGTAAGATTTGCCGATTGGGGAAACGAGCAAAATTTGCGTATAAAAGATGTCTTGAATACCAAAACTCCTAAAGGCGAATTGAAAGATTTCAATAACCATACGTTATATAGTTATGTTTTGCCTATAATCGGTGACAGCGGGCAGATTTTGGGCTTGGCGGAAATTATTTATGACACTTCATATATATTTGACAGATTGGCAGAAATATGGAGGCGTAACATTTTAACCTTGGTAGTGTTAATAGCATTTATTTTGCTTGTGTCAATGTTTCTGCATAGGCAGATTTTTATATTACCTGTTCAACGTCTTACAGAATGGTTTAAATATTTTCAGAAAGGCGATGTCGATAAAGCTCATCCGATAAAAGATAAAGGAGGACTCGGCAAGCTTGCAAGCGAAGTTGAACAAGTGGCTCTCTCTTTGCGTGTAGCGCGAAGGTCCATTTCCGATGAAGCATCCGTTCATCTTCAGAAAGAAGAAACATGGACAGAAGCAAAACTTAGAAATCTCGTCCATGCAAAGCTGGGAGAAAATGCTTTTTTTGTGGTTTCAAACAGAGAACCCTATATGCATGTCATAGATGAAATTACCGGTGCTATCAAAGTAATCAGACCCGCCAGCGGCGTTGTTACTGCCCTACATCCTGTTTTGTGTGCTTGCGGAGGGGTTTGGGTTGCTTACGGAAGCGGTAAAGCCGATAAAAAATTTGTAAATTCCAAAGATAAATTAGGTGTTCCTCCCAAAGATAACCGCTATATTCTAAAAAGAGTGTGGCTAAACAAGGAAGAAGAAGCTGGCTATTATCTCGGATTTTCCAATGAAGGATTGTGGCCACTTTGTCATAATACTCACGCTCGGCCGATTTTTAGAGAATCTGATTGGAAAATGTATAAAAAAGTAAATCAGAAATTTGCGAACAGTATATTAGAAGAATTGCCCACGAAAAGTCCTTTTATTTTTATACAGGATTATCACTTTACATTACTTGGAAGGATGATTAAAGAGAAACGTCCCGATGCCACAATCGCTTTGTTTTGGCATATACCTTGGCCCAATCCGGAAAGTTTTTCCATATGTCCCTATAAAAAAGAGATTTTGGATGGCATGTTGGGATGTGATTTGATAGGCTTTCATGTGCAAAATCATTGCAATAATTTTCTTGATACTATGAACAAGTTACTTGAATCCAGAGTGAATACGGAAAAGTTCAGTGTTATGCGTTCCGGCAAAGAAACGTATATTCGGGCTTTTCCTATAAGCGTGGATTGTGATATGAAGGGTACTCCTAACGGTTCTATCCCCCAAGTCAATGTTTATGGAGCGGATGTTGAATTAGCTAAGGAAGTGGAAAAATTAAAGAAAGAATTTGAGCTTGAAGGCAAGATTGTTGGGATAGGCGTAGATAGAATTGATTACACTAAGGGGATAGTAGAAAGGATATTAGCCATAGACAGGTTTTTAGAGAAATATCCGCAATATAAAAAGAAGTTTGTTTTTGTGCAACTCGCTTCTCCCAGTCGTACGGATATAAAACGTTATCGTGAACTGATTTTTGAAATAAACGAACTTGTTGAGAAAATAAATTCAAAACACGCCGAAGAAAACTGGAAACCGATAGTTTATCTACAAAGACATTTTTCTCAAGACGAGATAAAATTTTATTATACATTGGCTGATGTTTGCGTTGTAAGTTCCTTGCATGATGGGATGAACCTGGTAGCAAAGGAATATGTTGCAGCCAAGAGAGACTTCTCCGGCAGTTTGATTTTGAGCCAATTTACGGGCGCTTCCCGGGAATTGACTGATGCTATCCAGATAAATCCATATTCCATAGAAGAATTTGCGGAAGCTATAAGAGTCGCAATAGAAATGCCTAAAGAAGAGAAAATAAAACGTATGGAGAATATGCGTAAAATTATAGGCGAAAACAATGTTTATCATTGGGCGGCTAATATTGTTACTGAACTGACTGCCTTGAAAAAGATTTGACATCAAAAAGAATAATAGGGTAAGCATTAAGGTAGATAAATTTAGATAGAAACGGCACGATTCTATCTAAAAGAATTATCTTACAGAAAGGATGTAAACTTTAAGTTTTGGTGACGAGTCGTTAGTCCCGTTTAGAAATTTATTTCTAACGGGATTAGAAGATGAAACAACTTTGCTCCGTCGCTGAAGCTTTGGCGCGTAAGCGACCCAATTATGGGAAATAAGGAGGCAAGTAAAATGGAATGGAAAGATGTGCGCGGGGTAGAAGATGTGATTGATGTGGGTAAGCAGAAATTTACTGATTTTGGACGGTTTATGCCATGGATAATTTTTGGTTTTTTTGTTCTGGTTGGTTTAATAGGTTCAATTTATTCTATCGGTCCGGATGAAGTGGGCGTAAGACAGAGGTTTGGTAAATATATCGGTTTAAGTTCTCCGGGACTGCACGCAAAAATTCCTTTTAGCATCGAGAAAGTTACTCCGATTAAGGTGGAGAAAGTTTTTAAGGAGGAGTTTGGAGCTAGGACTTTGCAGCCAGGTGTGAGAACATCGTATTCTTCCAAACAATACCTTGAAGAATCTTTGATGCTTACAGGTGATTTGAACATCTTAGATGTGCGTTGGATTGTGCAATTTAAAGTAAAGGACCCCGTGAAGCTGC
>CAZNJA010000016.1:0-25972 GCA_964573245.1 uncultured bacterium | reverse complement strand
CCCGAGAAATTCAAAGAATTTCCGGCCCCTAGAAATGCAGAGCATTTCAGGGATTGAGTCCCTGAAATTGTTTCACGATTTCTAGGGAAACTAAGTCCTCGGAATCTTTTAAAGATTCCAGAGGGAAAATAAAAAGTTAAAAATATATAGCAAAAATCAAATATAAAAAATGGAAGAAAAAAAACCAAAAAAAATAATCGGGATATTGGGGAGCCCCAGAAGAGACGGAAACACGGAAATCCTTTTAGACAAAGTTTTGGATTCGGCTAAAAACAAGGGTGCTGATGTAAAAAAATTTGTTTTGAACAAACTTAAATTTTCTCCCTGCCAAGAATGCGAAAATATCCGCAGAGACGGCATCTGTATCATAAAAGACGACTGGCAAAAAATATTTTCAGAAATAGAAGATGCAGACGCGATAGTTTTGGCATCTCCCATATTCTTCGGAAGCGTTTCAGCGCAGACGAAAATGTTTATAGACCGTTTCCAATGTTTATGGCTTGCGAAAAACATATTCAAGACGTATAAATCAAAAAATAAAAAAGCAGGCGCTTTTATATGCGTTGAAGCCTCCGACAAGAAGGATTTTTTTAAAAACGCAAAGTCAATAGTAAAGAATTTATTTGCGACCATCGGCACCAACTATAAGTTAGAACTCCTCTGCTCCGACGTTGACAGTAAAGACGCTATAAACAAAAAATCTGATTGTTTGAAAAAAGCTTCCGAAATCGGCGAGAAATTACTACTTTAATATAAAACCCTAAACCCAAACTTTCGTTTTTAATTATTAATTTTAAAGTTTGTAAAGGCATATCCAATCTAAAAATTAACAACCCCTTGTGTTATAATTAAACCAATTGTTTGCCTCTGTAAGGCAGGCGGGGAGGATTAAATAATGCATGCCACAACGATTGTAATAGTAAGACACAAGGGTGAGGTGGCTATTGGCGGAGACGGTCAGGTCACTTTGCAACATACAATTTTGAAGCATAAAGCCAAGAAAATACGAAAAATGTATGGTAATAAGATACTTGCGGGATTTGCAGGTTCAACAGCAGACGCTTTTACTTTATTTGAGAGATTTGAGGCAAAATTAGAAGCATTCAGCGGAAATTTAAAAAGAGCTGCTTTGGAATTGGCAAAAGACTGGAGGACAGATAGGGTCTTGAGAAAACTTGAAGCGCTACTTGTCGTAGCGGACAAGGAAAAGAGTTTTTTGCTTTCGGGTAACGGAGACGTAATGGAGCCGGATGACGGAATCATTGCTATTGGCTCGGGTGGCTCTTACGCTTTAGTTGCGGCAAGAGTCTTGATTAAACATTCTAATCTCAAGGCAAAAGATATTGTAAAGGAAGCGATTCTTACAGCTTCTACCGTTTGTATTTATACCAATAAAGAGATTGAGGTGGCAGAATTATGAGCGAAGTTCTTACTCCAAGAGAAGTTGTCGCGTCGTTGGACAAATATATAATCGGACAAAACGAAGCGAAAAAATGTGTGGCTATTGCTTTGCGTAACCGTTGGAGGAGACAAAAACTGTCGCAGGATTTACGCGACGAGGTTGCTCCGAAAAATATTATTATGATTGGGTCGACCGGTATAGGAAAAACCGAGATCGCTCGCAGATTGGCGCGTTTAGCCCAAGCGCCGTTCTTAAAAGTAGAAGCGTCAAAATATACCGAAGTCGGATATGTCGGCAGAGACGTAGAATCGATGGTGCGCGATCTGGTGGATATATCTGCCAATATGGTAAAAGCCGAAAAAAGAAAAGAAGTCGAAGCTAAAGCTAAGGAATTAGCTGAAGAAAGAATTTTGGACTTACTTATCCCACCTCTGCGCAAGGCGAATTCGACAGAAGATAAGGAAGCGGAAGCGCAGAGAAAAAGGGTGCGCGGGAAAATGAAAGCGCAACTTTTGGACGGCAAATTAGATGACAGAATAGTTGAGCTTGAAGTTAAAAAAAGCGCCATGCCGTTAATTGAAATTTTCTCTTCTTCGGGGATAGAAGAATTTGGAATAAATTTCCAGGAGATGTTTGGTAAGGCAATGTCTCCGCAGAAGAAAAACAGAAAAGCAACTGTGGCAGAGGCACGGAGAATTCTCATAGCCGAAGAAGTAGATAAACTGCTTGATATAGATGCTGTTATTAAAGAAGGTATATTAAGAGCGGAAAATTCGGGTATTATTTTTATTGACGAAATAGATAAAGTAGCAGGCAGAGAATCAGCACATGGCCCTGATATTTCCAGAGAAGGCGTTCAAAGAGACCTTTTGCCTATCATAGAGGGCACGACGGTTACCACAAAATACGGCATGGCGAAGACCGACCATATTTTATTCATTGCCGCAGGCGCGTTTCATGCAAAGAAGCCTTCTGATTTAATTCCGGAACTACAGGGCAGATTTCCGATAAGAGTGGAACTTAAAAGTCTAAGCAGAGAGGATCTCAAGAGAATATTGATAGAGCCGGATAATTCTTTGATTAAACAATATACGGCGCTTCTTAAGACTGAGGGAATAAATGTAAAATTTGCGACGGATGCTGTGGATGAATTATCCTCTATTGCGCAAACCGTAAATGAGCAAACTGAGAATATAGGAGCAAGAAGACTTCATACAATAATGGAAAAAGTTGTGGAAGACATTTCTTTTCAGGGCCCGGAACTGAAAGGTAAAAAAATTAACATCAATAGAAAATATGTTAGGGATAAATTAAAAGATATAGCAAAAGACAAAAATTTGTCGAGGTATATTTTATAAAGACAGACAATGCCCAACGCTAAGTCGGGGTGTTCCGGCTATACATTGGGGCAGAAAAGTCTGACACCATTGGAGTGAATAAATGAAAATAGCAGTTATTGGAGCAGGACATGTTGGTTTGGTTACAGGAGCATGTTTTGCAGAGTTGGGTCACGATGTGATATGCGTAGACCATGACAAGAAGAAGTTGCAAGTGCTAAAAGGGGGCAACATCCCATTTTACGAACCTGGATTGGACAAGTTGGTGTATACTAATCATATTGAAGGTCGGCTATCGTTTTCAGGGGATACTATTGGTGCTGTCTTGGCTTCGCAAATAATATTTATATGTGTTAGCACACCATCTCGCAAAACAGGCGAAGTTGATATGTCCGCAGTCAAAAAAACCGCTTCTCAAATTGCAAAGGCGCTTAACGGGTATAAACTCGTGGTGGAAAAGTCTACAGTCCCGGTTGAAACAGGCGAATGGATTTTAAAAACTTTAAATAAGCAGGCCCCAAAAGGAGTCCGGTTCGATGTGGCATCCAACCCGGAATTTTTAAGGGAAGGAGCCGCCATACATGATTTTATTCATCCCGATAGAATTATAATCGGCGTATCTTCGCAGAGAGCGGCATCCGAACTCGTTCAACTTTATTCGCCACTTAACGCACCAATTCTTATAACTGACATAAAATCCGCAGAACTTATAAAGCACGCATCAAATTCGTTCCTTGCAACGAAAATATCGTTTGCGAACATGTTGGCGAATCTATGCGAAAAAACAGGTGCAGATGTCGTAAAAGTCGCAAAAGGTATAGGGCTTGATAAACGTATCGGAGAGGACTTTTTGAAAGCGGGTATCGGTTACGGCGGTTCGTGTTTCCCAAAAGACATGTCAGCTTTCATTCACATAGGTAAAAAAAGCGGTTGCAATTTTAAATTGCTTGAAGAAGTCCGCAATATAAACACAGAACGCAGAGCACACTTTATCAAGCGGATAGAAAAAGCCCTTGAAGACCCGCCCACTCCGATGCTACATCGTAGCAAACAGGCGGGATTTGCAGGCAAAACAATTGCAGTGTGGGGGTTGTCCTTTAAGCCTGAAACGGATGATATAAGAGAGGCGCCGGCTATCTATATTATAGAAGAACTTCTGAAGAGAAAAGTGAAAAATATTCGCGCGTTTGACCCTAAAACTATGGATAATATGAAGAAAATATTTCCCAGTATTATTTACGTCAATTCTCCTTATGAAGCGATAAAAGGGGCAGATGCCCTGCTTATTCTTACCGAATGGAAGGATTTTAGAAACCCGGACTTGTTAAAAATCAAATCTTTGCTCAAGAGGCCGATAATAGCGGATGGGCGCAATTTATATGACCCAAACAAGATGAAACGTATGGGCTTTAAGTATATTCCCGTTGGAAGGGGTTAATTGCAGCAGAAAGGCGGGTTGGTATGAATTCAAAATTATTCTATTCTATTCGAGAAGCAAGCGAATATGCCGGAGTTCCTCCCTACACCATCCGTTATTGGGAAAAAGAATATGGCCTTGTCCGTCCCGAAAAGGACTCTCGCGGTAAAAGAAGATACAAAAATACTGATTTAGAGTTGATAAAAAAGATAAAAGATTTAATATATGACAAAAAATATAAAGCAGCAGGTGTCAAAAAAAAGATAAAAGGAACGCAAAAGGAAGAAAATTCGGAAAACATAAAAAACACGGTCAATCTTGTAAAAAAAGAACTTGAAGAGATATTTGAAATAATAAATAGATAACATAGAAATGCAAAATTCAAAAATCAAAACGCCCCTAGAAATCGTGAAACAATTTCAGGGACTGAGTCCCGGAAATCCTCTGGATTTCTCGGGGCAAAATGACATATTAAAATTTAAAATTTTCTCAAAAAAGAATATTTTGTTTGTAATTTTTGATATTTGATTTTTGATTTTTAATATTGCATCGGGGCGTGGCGCAGTTTGGTTTAGCGCGCTTGAATGGGGTTCAAGAGGTCGCTGGTTCGAATCCAGTCGCCCCGACCAATAAAAAAAATAGATAACAGAAGATATTTTTATATCTGTATTCTGTATTATTACTTAATACCATGATAAATTCTCAAAAATTTTGGAAAACGATTACGCCTGCCCAAACCCTGCTAATGGGGTTTATTTTGATGATTGTGGTGGGAATGATTTTGCTTTCTCTGCCCATTGCTACATCCGGAAACATTCCCCAACCATTGGTCGATGTTTTATTTACCTCCACTTCCGCAGTTACAACTACAGGGTTGATAGTTGCAGATACAGGCAGTTTTTACTCTTTTTTTGGTCAAATGGTTATTCTTACTCTCATTCAAGTTTGCGGTCTGGGGTATATGATTTTTATTGCCTTAATCATTTTGGGTGTAGGCAGACGGATATCTTTTAACGGCAGAGTTCTTCTGAACGAATCTTTAGCACATCCCAGTTCAATGAATATGTTTAAATTCGTAAAGGTGGTGATTGTTTTCACTTTTGTTATTGAGCTTATCGGAGCAACATTCTTGACTCTCTATTGGACTAATTTTTTCCCTTTCAAGAGAGCGCTATTGCACGGGATTTTTCACTCGGTTTCGGCTTTCTGCACTGCGGGTTTTAGTCTTTTTTCGACAAGTTTCAGTCCATATCGGGGAAACACTGCTATAAATTTAATTATCAATTTTGTTTGTATCGCGGGCGCCATTGGGTTTTTCGTATTATATGATATTTACGCTTCAGGCAAGAAAGCCATCGAAACTAAGAAACGGCTTGCTCTAACCGTCCACAGTAAATTCGTTTTGTTGATAACAATGACTCTTATCCTATTTGGAGCGGTGATTATTTTTGTGTCAGAAAAGGGGTATCAAACGTATTCTTTAAACGAAAGACTATTGAGTTCTGCTTTTCAATCAATCTCTGCTTCCACTACAACGGGGTTCAACACAATTAACATCAGAGCAATGAGCTCCCCAAGCCTTTTTGTAATAGTATTATTAATGTTTGTAGGAGCATCTCCGGGAGGAACAGGAGCTGGTATTAAAACAGTGGCTTTTGGGGTAATATTGATGTTTCTTTTCTCTCTTTTGACTGGGAAAGGAGATATCAACCTTTTTAAAAGAAGAATCCCTGCACAGATAGTAAATAAAGTTTTTGCAATAAGTGCTATTGCTGTTTTATGGGTAGTTCTTGCTACGGGAATATTGGTATTCACAGAAAAAGCCGCTTTTCTGCAGGTTGTATTTGAGGTAGTATCCGCTTTGAGTAACGTGGGTTTATCCACTGGAGTAACTTCGTCTCTTAGTAATATTGGCAAGATAGTTATATCCATTACAATGTTGGTCGGAAGAATGGGACCGTTGGCTATTGGTTTTTCGCTTGTTGGTAAACCAAAACCGTCAAAGTTTAAATATTCCGAAGCAGATGTTTTGGTAGGATAATTAAGTCCCTACTGTTCCGTTTTGGTTCGTTCCTTGTTTCACCAAAGCGAAACGAATGATAGGGACGAAGGAAGTCTGCCTTCGCCTTTAGGCCTCGGCAGGCAATGGAGGATAAAATGGGACAATTTGTTGTTATAGGTTTGGGTAATTTCGGATACAATGTGGCAGTTTCCTTGTTCGAACAGAATAACGAAGTGTTAGCTATCGACGCGAACAGTAAAAAAATCGAACAAATTAAAGACAAAGTAACGCAGGCAGTTGCTGCTAATGTCAAAGAAAAAGACGCCTTATCCGAGATCATAAGCAGCGACATCGATGCGGCTATTATTAGTTTAGGAGATAAAATAGAAGCGAGTATCTTGACCACACTTTATTTAAAGGAGTTGGGAGTCAAGAAAATTATTGTAAAAGCAATAAATGACGACCACGGACAAATATTAAAATTAATAGGAGCCATGGAAGTGATTTATCCAGAAAAGGAAGAGGCTGTAAGGCTGGCCCAAAGGTTAACAATGCCCAATCTCATAGAGCATATACCTCTCGCCCCCGAATACAGCATAATGGAAATCGCCGTTCCTGACGATTTTGTCGGGAAATCATTGAAGGAACTCCAATTGCGCAGTAAATACAATATAGAGGTAATTGCCGTAAAGGATGTGCTACAGGACACACTCCATTTGATACCTGAGGCTGATGTCAAGATAAAACCGGACAGCGTCTTGATGGTTATTGGTAAAGAAAGCGATATAAACAAATTGAGAGTTTAGGCACCAATAAACCATAAAGAACAGGCAAGATGAGTAAGATTTTTTGTAAAAATCGATATACCTTTCATATCCTTTCGTTTGATCCTGGTTCAAACCGCCTTCCTTCTATTCTACGTGCATAGGTTTGACGATTGGCAGAGGTTTATCTTATAATACCTAACTAATAAGTGACAGGAGAAAAGAATGACTAAAAGAACTTATCAGCCATCAAAAAGGAAAAGAAAAAGAACTCATGGCTTTCTGAAAAGATTAGAGAGTAAAAACGGCAGGAAAGTGTTAGCCCGACGTAGGAAAAAAGGGAGAAAAAGAATCTCCGTAGATTAATATCAGGTCGCAGGTAGCAGACACTGGAAATATTATCAGCCGACAGTTTTCTTACGGGAGGTATTAAGAATTCTTTGTCAAATTCAAGGTATATAAGTATGCGGATAATCTTATTGAAACTATTGCTTTTTTACCAACGTTTCATTTCCCCTCTATTAGGAAAACATTGCCGTTTCTATCCAAGTTGCTCTCGATACGCTTATGAAGCCATAGACAAAAAAGGCGTGCTGGAAGGTGTTTTTTATACATTGGTTAGGATTGCCAAGTGCCATCCTTTTCATCCTGGGGGTTACGACCCACTAAAATGATTTCCGATTAATGGAGAATATTTTTCCTTTTTTAAATCGTTTTGCTCGGGACACAGTTCATGGTTGTCAAAGAAAAGAAACCCTGTGCTTTAGCGCGGAGAGATTCGTTTTTATGGGAAAATTTGTGTGTCTACTAAAATTAGACAGGTGTACGTGTAATTAGTTTTGCCAAAGAGGAGTTCATTCCATGGAAAAAAGGGTAATTTTGGCTGTTGTATTAATAATTTTTGTGCTTATCTTTTTTCAGGTTATCAATGCTCCCCAACCTAAAAAGCAAGGGCAATTAGAAGAAAGCCAAGAAAAAAGCGAAGAAAAAATAGAACAGTTATTAAACGAAGCGGTACTTAAACCGACTAAATCGGAAGAAGTTGCGTTTGAGTTGCCATTATATTCTGCTTTACTCTCAGAAAATGGCGGGATAAGCAGTTTTAGGTTAAATGAATATAAAACAAGAGATTTTGGAATTGGACAACTACAACAGCAGTTGCAAAAAGCACAGCAACAATTCCGCAAACAGGCCGCATCGCAAGCACTCCATAATCTTGATATAGATTCTCCCCTTCTATATCCAATCAAAAAGTTAAGATATGAGATATCCCACCTTGAAGAATCCAATAATCATGAAGGCGTTGAATTAATATCTTTTAGCGAGCAGTATCACGATTACTTTCCGCCTTTTTTACAGATAAGAGACAAAAACAACAAAGTAATATGGTCGGAGGAGACTAATTATGAGCTTGTCAGAGAAGGACCAAACAAAGTCCAATTGATCAAAGAAATACCTGGTTTGGTTTCGCTTAAAAAAGAATTCGCTTTTGCTCCTGACTCATATTTGGTGAGCGTAAAAATTACAGTGGAAAACATTGGAGCCGAGGCTTTAGAAAATCATGATTTTTTAATAACCTGCGGGCCTGATGTGGGTATTAACGAAGGAATTCGCACTTATACCAAATTTGAACCTGTGGTTTTTCTCAACAACCAATTAAAACGAGAGAAATTCGGGAGGGGCTCTCAAAATCCAATTGTAGAATACGGACAAATTGGTTGGGTAGCTTTGCAAAACAAGTATTTTGCCAAAATTTTAATACCTAATGAAACCGTCAAAAGTGCGTATATTCAAAAAAATGAATATGGAGAGCATAAAATAGGATTAAAAGTAGCGATATCTGCCCTTGAACCTGCGCAAAAAAGCGAATTTTCTTTCGACATGTATTTGGGCCCTAAAAAGTTGGAGCATTTATATCAAGTTGGGAGAGAAACTTCCAAAATAGTGGACTATGGGCTTTTTGGCAACCTGTTTCATATAGTCCACATCCTTAAATTCTTCCATAGATTGACCAATAATTACGGAGTGGCAATAATCCTGTTGACTATTTTGATTAATCTTGTTCTTCTTCCTCTTTCCTTGAAAAGTTTCGCATCTATGAAAGAAATGCGTAAATTACAGTCGGAAATGGAGAGAATAAGAAAAGAATTTAAAAGTGACCCGCAAAAGATGAACAGGGAAGTGATAGAATTATATCGCAGGCATAAGGTAAATCCCGCAGGCGGGTGTCTGCCGATGCTTCTTCAACTGCCGATTTTTATCGGATTGTTTATGACTCTTCGTTCTGTTATTGAGTTAAGAGGTGCTCCTTTTATTTTATGGATAAAAGACCTTTCCCTGCCGGATGCACTGCCGTTGCCATTCGGTATTCCCTATATTGGCCCAACCGTAAACATTTTACCGATACTAATGACTGCGGTAACCTTTTTACAACAGAAGGTTTCGGGAAGCGCCGGGGCAAACCAGAGCATGATGTTTGTTTTCCCTATTATTATGCTGTTTATCTTTTATAATTTTCCGTCGGGTTTGGTATTGTATTTCGTATGTGGCAGTCTAATTAATATACTTGCACAGACATGGATAAATCGTCCAGAATCCAAAAAAACATAATTCGGGCAAATTTTTGGGGTGGAATTTTTAAATATACTCTCCTGCTGTGTCTTTGGGTTGTCCCTTTTACGCATTCAGGTATTTTGCGCGCTGGGACTGACACGCCCAACTCTCTCTCCAATAAGGATAGGGGTAATTTTCGTATAACAACGGAAAACTTAAATCTTCTTAATTTTAAGTCCTTGCTGGAGAAACACTCCGCAGGAATAAAGTATGAAGGGGAAGTTTCTTTATCGTCGGACGTTAAGGTTGAAGAGGGGCGGGGGATTATTTCAAGTGGAACTTTTTCTTCGCAGAAACTATCTTTATCTTCGGAAAATTTTCTTTTCCCGCTGGAATTTTCTCAATTAGAAGGCGAATTCACAATAGATTTTAAGGGCGGCTCTCCTAATATAACCGGCAAAATAAAGAGTGCTTATTTTGAATGGGGCAGACTCTCCGCACAAGAATTGAAAGCTAATTATAGGCTGCAGGGGAAAAACTTGTTTATTGAAAACGGCGAGATGAAAACTGCCAAAGGGGTAGTGTATATAAACGGCAATATAGATTTCGCTAAAAGCCCGACATTCTTTAATATCAAGTTAGATGTCCAAGGTGTGGATATAGGCATTATTTCAGAACAGTGGGGCTATACACACTCTGTATCAGGCATACTATTTTGCGATGCCGGGCTTTCAGGGGAATTTGGGAAACCGACAAGCATTTTAGGGAAAGCCAAAATTGATATTGACGAGGGGGAGCTTGGAAAAGTAGGTTTGATAGGCCGCATTCTTACTTTTTCGCCGTTTGCGGCAGTGTCCCGGGATTTTTCTTTAACCACGTTCCATGCGGATTTCAAGGTTTTTGAAGGATACGCTTATACCGATAATGCCGAGATTAAAGGACCGGGGATACGAATAACATCAACAGGCGAGGTAGGATGGAACAAAAAATTAAACTTTATATTAGGATTATATGCTTCATCTGAACTTTTAGGGGGGACTTCGCTTACTAAGGCCTTAGGGGGTATAATAGACGAGTTTGGCAATGTTTTAAGAAGGATTAAATTGACAGGCACAATTGATAATCCCTCGTTTACGATTTTGCCTTTGGGGATTGGGGGAGTAATAGTTGAGGGGTTACAGCGGTCTTTCAAAACGGAGCAAAAAAGAGAAGATTCAAGATAAAATTGGAGTAGATGAAACGCTTTGTTTCACGTGAAACATGCTTTAAAAATAGAAGACAGCCCTTGAACCAGAGATTTCTAAAAAATCACGGTTCAGGGCTGGGGTAAACCGTACTTGTTCTGGTTTACCCCAGAAAACAGAATACAGAGGACAAAATTAGCAGTATTTCTGACCGCTGTCATCTGGTTTCTATTAAATACTATGGGTGAAATAATAGCTATTGCTAATCAAAAAGGGGGCGTTGGCAAGACAACTACGGCCGTCAATCTTGCCGCTTCTTTGGCTATAAACAGAAAAAAGGTTCTTCTTATAGATTTTGACCCGCAAGCCAACGCTACGGCGGGTTTCGGCATAAACGGCAAACAGATGGACCATACCGCGTATGAATTATTGATATCGGAGGCAGAGTCAAGAGATTTAACGATTCCCACCGAGATAAAAACTCTTTATATATTGCCTTCAAACGAACGTCTAATCGGCGCTGAAGTGGAGCTGGTTGATATGCCTTCAAGGGAATTTCTATTGAAAGAAAAACTTGAAAAAATAAAAAACGATTTCGACTTTATTTTTATAGATTGTCCACCCTCTTTGGGCTTATTGACTGTAAATGCACTTGTGGCGGCACAATCGGTTATTATTCCTATTCAATGCGAATATTACGCACTAGAAGGGCTGGGAAGAATTACTAATATCATAGAACAGATCAAAAACTCGTTTAATTCTCCACTAGAAATATTGGGAATAGTCCTTGTAATGGTAGACTTGAGGACAAATCTTACTAAAGAGGTTATAGCAGAGGTAAAAAATTACTTTCCGGATAAAGTTTTTAAAACATTGATTCCTCGTAATATCAGATTATCTGAAGCTCCGAGTTTTGGAAAACCGGCAATTTTGTATGCTTCTTTTTCCAAGGGAGCAAGAAGTTATCTGAATCTTGCAAAGGAGGTTAGAAGAAATGCAGAAAAGAGTGTTGGGGAGAGGGCTTGAGGCACTAATCCCTTCTTCTAAAGAAAATATTAAATTAGTAGGGATAGACAAGATAGTTCCAAATAAATTCCAACCGCGCAAGAGTTTTGACTCCAATCAAATGGCAGGGTTGATAGAATCTATAAAAGAAAACGGAGTTCTACAGCCGGTTGTTGTAAAGCCTGTTGGCAACAGTTATGAAATCATTTTCGGCGAAAGGCGTTGGAGAGCGACAAAAGAAGCTGGCCTTAAAAATATTCCTATAATTGTAAGAGATGCGGACAATAAAAGTCAGTTAAAATTGGCTTTGGTAGAAAACCTTCAAAGAGAAGAGTTAAACGCAATAGAAAGGGCCGGGGGCTATCAGGCGCTGATTGCCGAATTTAACTTATCCCAGGAAGACGTGGCAAAAATTGCGGGCAAAAAGCGCTCGTCGGTTGCAAATACACTAAGATTATTGAAACTGCCACAGAATATTCAAGATGACATTAAGAAGGGGAATATTAGCGAGGGGCATGGCAGAGTTCTCCTTTCTTTGCCGCCGGAAGAAAGGGAAAAATTACACAAAAGACTATTGGAAGGACGGTCTTATTCGGTTAGAGAAACAGAAAGAATTGCACATAGAAAGAAAAAAACGGAAAAGAAAGATGCGAATCTTCAACATATCGAAGAACAACTGCAGCGGATTTTAGGGACCAAAGTCCTTCTAAAAACAAGTAGACAGCGGGGTTTACTTGTCATAGAATACTATTCCGATGAAGACTTAAACAGGATATTGGAAACGCTGGGAGTTAAAATTTGAGCTAATATTCTCAATTAAGTGAGGACAAGATTGAATAATTCACCTTTAGAAGCGATAAAAGAAGCTGAAAAAAAAGTCGAAAAAGATTTGGTAAAGGCGCGCGAAGATGCGGCAAAGATGATAGCTAAAGCTAAAAAGCAAAGAGAAGGACTTATTGTTGGCGTTGGAAAAGAAAACAAAAAGCTTACAAAGGAATTGCTTGAGCAGGTAAGAAAAGAAATAAAGGAAAAGACAGATAAGTTGAAAAACCAAACGGACGCAGAAAAACAAAGAATTGAGCAATTGGCGTCTAAAAATAAAGAAAAAGCCATAGCTATTGTCATAGATGAGGTTTTTAAATAACATTAAAAAACACATATTTAAAATGTAAAAACATTTTTGTTTTTTTAAAAAAAGGTCAAATTAGGGATAAACCAATGTCTGTAGTAAAAATGCGGAAAATTAGGGTAATCGGCCTAAAAGAAGAGAAGGAAAAGATGATTAGGCAATTACAAAAATCCGAATTTATCCATCTTAAAGGTTTTGAAGAAGGCACGTTGGACAATTATTTTTCAGGCCATGACCCTGACAGCGAAGAGCGGCATATCGGCGAAGAAATCGCTCACATAGAATCCACTATTTCCTTTCTGGAACAATTTAATGAAAATAAGGCGCTTGTTGAAAATTTTTTCCCGGCGAGGGTGGAAACGGATGAAAAAGAATTTGAGAAAACCGTGCGCAATTTTAGTTATCAAGAAATAGTAAAAAATGTTAACGATATAAAAGAGAAAATTTCAAAAATTAGCGAAAAAATATCGTTTCTGCATAATGATATTGCCCTTCTTACCCCTTTTAAAAATTTATCATGGTCTCCTTGTGAGGCGAAAGAAACTCAAACTACAAGTTCTCTTTTCTTAAAAGGTCCAAAAGAAAAACACGACTCACTAATCAACAAATTGAGTGAAATAGATGCAACTTGTGCGGAAATTATATCTATAGATGCCGATTTTGCATGCCTGCTATTGATGTATTGGAAAGAAAATGATGACGAAATCTCATCTTTGTTAAAGGAAGAAGGATTTGAAACTGTAAATCTTTCTTTATGCGACAAGTTGCCTTCTAACGCGATAGATTCAGATAAAAAGCAAATAGCATCCCTACTTGATGAAAAAGAAAAGCTTTTTAGGAAAATCAAACAATTGCTTCAATATAAAGATAAATTGATGATGGTTCACGATTGGTATTTATTTCGGTTGCAAAGAGAAAAAGCCAAAGAACATTTGTGCGAGTCGCAAAGAACTTTCGTATTGCAGGGATGGGTAAGGAAAGACGATATGAACAAAATAAAAGCAACTTTGCAAAGTGACTTTCCTTCTACCCACATTGAAAACATTGACCCCGACAAGGGAGAATTTCCGCCTATTGAAATAAAAAATCCCGCTTTAGTTAGACCTTTCCAGGGAATAACCAAACTTTTTGGTCTTCCCCATTTTGGAGAAGTTGACCCCAGTGGCTTTGTAGCACCTTTTTTCTTCGTATTCTTCGGGTTATGCCTAACTGATGTTGGTTATGGATTCGTTCTTATCGCCCTTACCCTTTTTGCTATGAAGAAAATAAAGGTGGGAGTTGAAGGTAGAGAGTTCTTTCGACTTTTTTTGCTTGGGGGAATTGCAACAATTTTTTGGGGAATAGTTACCGGAGGTTGGTTTGGGATAGAGATTGCAAAACTTCCTCAAGTTCTTAAGATGTTAATCTTAATCAATCCTTTAGATAATCTTATGAAACTTTTTATTCTTGCCTTATCCTTCGGTGTTGTTCATATACTTCTTGGGATAGGCGTTGAAATGTATGAACAATTAAGAAGCAGGAATTTCGCCGATGCGTTTGCTGACCAGCTTTCTTATCTTATTATCTTGCCCGGAGTTATCCTATGGATCATTTCAAAACAGGGCTTTCTATCCCCACAATTTAATCAGACGGCTCTTTTTATAATGCTTGCAGGAGCAGGAATAATGGTAGCTGCCTCATTGTTTAAGAAAGGCCGAAACCCCCTTTTAAATCTATTGATTAGCCTGGGAGGATTTATATGGAAATCCAAAGATTTTCTGGGTAATATTCTCTCCTACTCCCGCCTTATGGCATTGGGGTTGGCAACCAGTATTATTGCGCTTGTCATAAATATTCTTGCAGGAATTGCCTTAGAACAGCTTCCTTATTTGGGCATTTTACTTGCTTTATTTATTATTATTGTAGGGCATCTATTTAATATTGCTATTAATACATTGGGGGCTTTTGTTCATACTACAAGACTGCAGTTTGTAGAATTTTTCTCATACTTTTTCCAGGGAGGCGGAGAAGCTTTTCAGCCGCTTTCTCAAGAAAGTAAATATATCATATCAAAAGTTAAAAGGTCTCCGACCTCTACCTGCTCCGACGTCACGTCGGAGCGGGCGGGTCGTAGAACCGGAGGGAGGTAATTTATGGAATTAGGTCTGGGGTTATCTATTGCAGGAGGAGCTTTAGCTGTCGCTTTGGCCGGAATGGGCTCGGCAATAGGAATAGGCACAGCAGGTGAAGCCGCTGACGGAGTGCTTTCTGAAGAGCCGGGCAAGTTCGGCAATCTTCTCATTCTAGTGGCTTTGCCCGGAACGCAGGGTATTTATGGATTGGTTGTGGCATTTCTTGTAATGCAGAAAATAGGAATTATCGGAGGCACAGTGCCGGAGATCAGCGCTTACCAGGGGCTACAGATGCTCTTTGCGTGTTTGCCCATAGCTTTGACGGGACTTATTTCGGCTATACACCAGGGTAAAGTTTCGGCGGCAGGCGTCGGGGTTATAGCCAAACAACCAAAAGCATTTATGCAATCGGTTATTTTTGCCACACTAGTGGAAACATATGCTTTGTTTGGATTGGTTGCCAGCATATTCTTTTTAAACGGTATAACTCTATAATATCGTTATAAAGCAAACAGAACCGCTTAAGGATTATTTATTATGGCATTAGAGGATATTTTAAAAAAAATAGAAGAAAAAAACAGAAAAGATATTAAGCACATAAAAAAAGAAGCAAGAGAAAAATGCAAAGACATCAATGAAGAAACTGAAGCGTTTATTTGGGAACTTAAAGAGAAAAATAAGCGCGAAGCGCATTCGAGAGCCGAAAAGTTAAAAGAAAACCTGCTTCAAAACGCTCGACTTAAAATGGCAAAAGAGACACTTAAAGCAAAAAGCGAGGCTGTTAACGCTATTTTTAGCGAAGCTTTGAATAAACTTGAAAATTTATATGACAAAGAATATGTGAACTGGACGGAAAAAACGATATTGAATGTTATAGAACCGGGTGAAAACGAAATAATATTGCCTGCAAAATTTACAAAAAGAGTTGGTGTAAGGGTTTTTTTAGAAAACATCAACAAAAAACTCGACGGCAAAAGCCGCGTCAAACTGTCAAAAAGCACACAGAAAATAAGAGGCGGGTTTATACTAAAACAACAAAGAAAAGAAATAAATTACTCTTTTGAATCGCTTCTTGAAGAAAAACGCAACGACGTAAAGCTTAAAATAAGCCGAATATTGTTTAAAAATTTGTAGTTTATTGTTTAAAATGCTATCTCCTAATATAAAAATTCAGAAAAGTCCCGATTACACTTTTGCTGTGGGCAGGATAAGAGTTTGGGAATCGAAACTGCTTTCTGCATCAATGTTTTACCAGTTGGCGGATGCCAGAAATTTATCGGAATTAGAGTCTATATTAAGTTCCAGCGCATACGGAAAAAGGGTTGCGCCTTCGGATTTTGATAATTCTTTTGCTGCAGAAGAAATCGCCACATTAAAAGAACTTAAAAGTTTCCTAAAAAATGATAGCTTTCTGCTTCCATTTTTTTATAAGAAGGATTTTCATAATTTGAAGTTGCTTGCAAAGTCGAAATTCACGGATATCGAAAATGATTGGTTAGAAGAAGGGCTTGTCGAAAAAGAAAAAATCGCGGAGGCACTTGACGGCCAGGAATTGGCATCTCTTCCCAAAAATTACCAGGATTTTCTGAACGAAGCATGGAACATACATGAGAAAACAGGCGATTGGCAGATGTTAGACGCGGTTTTGGAACAGAGATTATACGAGCAAATTTTAACTGTTACGGAAGAATTTCCTTTTGCGCAATATTTCTTTAAAGCGGAAATCGATTTAATCAACATCAAAACTTTTATAAGATGCAAAAATCGGGATGCGGAAGACGATTTGTTTGGCCGACTATTTATAAGCGGAGGGTTGTTGGGTAAACGTTTTTTTGGCGGAACAGGCAAAGAATCTGCGGATAACTTGTTCCAACGAATAAAATTTACTCCTTATGCTGTCTTAACCAACATTGAAATAGACACCTCCAAAAGTTTCGATAAATTTTATGAGATAGAAAACAAGTGTTATCTTGCTCTTTTGCAGTATTTAGCGTGCGCGAAATATACTGCTTTTGGATATGAGCCTGTTTTGAGATATGTTTTCTTGAAAAACAATGAAATCAAGAATTTAAGGACGATTTTTGTCGGGAAAACGCATAATGTCCCTTCGGAAGAAATCAAGGCGAAAATAGGACCGTTTAATGCGTAAAAAGGCGAAGAACCGATATGGGAACTAAACTTGCAGCTTTAGGCGATAAAAAAGAACTTTTGCCGTTAAAATCGCTCGGATTTAGCCTATTTGATTGCAAAAGTTTGCAGGAAGCCGAAGATTTAATCGAAGATTTAAGTGCACAAGGCTATGGGCTTGTAATTATTGCGGAAGACATAGTTTATGGAAATCAGGGAGCGTTTTTAAAAATTATCAAAAGGTTCCCGCCTGCTGTTTTGGTCCTACCGCAAAATAAAACCAGAAAAAATTTTGCTAAAGATACGGTTAAGAAGATAATGAAAGAAGCGGTTGGATTCTAAATTCAGGAACAAAATAACCGGCATTTGTTTTTTGGAGGGAAGAGGCGAAATGCTTGCCCTATGGGCGGATGTTCTCCACCTATAGTATTTGACAATGGCTTTTATCCTTTAGTAAACTGCCTCATTAAGCAATAAAAAAGAAGAGGGCTTTGTAAGAATATTTTTACTCTCTATTTGTCCCGTAAAGAACTTTTTTCTAATTTCTAACGGGTTTGCTATACTCGTTACTCCCGAGTGTAAGTGTCACCGATGCTTGAAAGCTTTGGCGACGGAACGAGGAGAAAATGGCCTGGAAAAGAAGCGTAGAATATATATTAAAACCTAAAAAGAGAAAAGGTATCCCGGAAGGTATTTGGTCAAAATGCCCGGCGTGTTCAAGAATTCTTTATACGGAACAATTACTAAAGAATCTTAAGGTATGCCCTAAATGTGGTTACCATTTCCGCTTGTCTGCGCAAGAGAGATTGTCTCAGTTACTGCAAGAAAACACTTTTGAGGAAACAGATTCAACCTTGGAACCGGTTGACCCTTTGAAGTTTGAGGACAAGCAAAAATACAGCGACCGAGTCAAAGAAGCGCAGGAAAAAACAGGGCTAAAAGAAGCCGTTATCACAGGAGAAGGAAAAATCGGGGATCACAACATCGCTGTGGGTTTTTTTAACTTTTCGTTTTTGGGCGGGAGTATGGCTTCGGTAGTCGGGGAAAAAGTATGCCGTTTAATAGAAAGAGGGGCGGAAAAAGAACTTCCCCTGGTGATTGTTTCTGCGTCTGGCGGTGCGAGGATGCAGGAAGGAATTTTATCTCTCATGCAAATGGTAAAAACCTCTGCTGCGCTTAATCTTTACAATAAAAAGAAGTTGCCTTATGTTTCTATTTTGACCGACCCTACCACAGGAGGGGTTTCTGCTTCTTTCGCTTTTTTGGCAGACATAATTATCGCAGAACCAGGCGCGTTAATTGGTTTTGCGGGCCCAAGAGTAATCGAACAAACCGTTAGACAAAAATTGCCCGACAAGTTTCAAAAGGCAGAATTTTTGCTGGAACATGGGATGATAGATATGGTTGTTCACAGAAAGAACTTGAAACAAGTTTTGTTAAAAATTTTCAAGTTATTTTATGTTAAACCCTTAGATGCTTTGGCTACAAATGATACTAAACGTAAAACACCCCCTTCCGCTCCTCCTAAACCGGAGCAGTTGGGAAACACTAATAAGGATAAAATTTCAAATGAGAATTAAAAATATCAAAAGGTTACTATCATGCAGTTTTATAACCATTAGTTTTGCAATGCTATTGCTGATAACCGTTTTTTCTTCTTGTTCTATATTAGCCGAAGAATCAACTGCTTCCCCGATTTACTCAAACCAGACAAATGTGGCGGAATCAGAAAACGATCAAAAAGAAGTTACTTCGGTAGTCAAAAAAATAGAAGTTTCAGGAAACAAAAGAGTTTCTACGATGATAGTCCTTTCAAGAATAAAGACGAAAGAAGGGGAGGCCCTTTCGCAGAAAACTATATCTCAGGATATAAAAAACATTTATGCACTCGGCTATTTTTCGAATATATCGGTTGAATCGATTCCCTTTGAGGCAGGCGTCAAGATTACTTATGTAGTTGAAGAAAAACCTTATGTGGAGGCAATTGAGATTAAAGGCAGCCGCGCGATAAAGGAAGAAGAAATAGACCGCGTTATGACCGTTTCGGCTGGTGACATTTACTTGGAGAAGGATTTGGCGGAAGACATTAAAAGGATAGACGAATTATATGAAAAAAAAGGGTACTATAGAACTCAAATTACTCCTGAGGTAAAAATAAGGGAAGAGGAAAAAGTAGTATCAATTGTGCTTGATATCATAGAAGGGCCGCGGACACGGGTAAAAGAAATAAAGATATTGGGAAATAAGCACGTCCCTGAGAGGCAGATACGGGCTCAAATGGAAACCAAAACAGCCCAATTTTTCAGAAGAGGTATTTTTGGCAAGGAGGAATTTGAAAGAGACCTTAAAAAGATAGTTACAATTTGCCAATCCTTTGGCTATTTGGATGCCAAGATAAAAGATTACGATTTAGAATATACACACGAAGGCAGGCTTCTCTTTATTACCATAGAAATTGACGAAGGAGATATTTATACAGTCAAAGAAATTAATGTTTCGGGAAACACATTATTTGAAGACGAAGAATTGCTTAATAAACTCAAAAACAAAGAAGGCAACCCCTATAATCCTTACGCAGTTGCGGAAGAAATAGGCATTATAAGAAAGCTTTACGCCCAAAAAGGCTATATCATTACGCAAATCTGGGACGAACCCTCCATAGATAAAGAGAACAAAGAAGTCAAAACAATATATCGCATCAACGAAGGCCCCAAAACCTATGTGCGTCTTATAAGGATGGCGGGAAACACCAAAACTAAGGACAATGTAATACGCCGAGAACTGACAATTAAACCGGGAGATGCGTTTGACGGAGATAAAATAAGAAGGTCAAGAGAAAAGCTTTACAATTTGGGATATTTTAGCGATGTAAAAGTGTATACTGAGCCTACGGATACACCTGAGTTGCGAGACCTCGTTTTTGAAGTCGAAGAAGCCAAGACAGGCTCGCTCACTTTCGGGGTGGGTTATTCCAGCATTGAAGACCTTGTGGGGTTTATTCAACTTGAACAAAACAATTTTGATATAGGAAACCCCCCTTATTTTACTGGAGGCGGGCAGAAAATTAGAGCCAGAGCAAGGTTCGGTGCGCTATCGGGAGAATATATATTGAGTTTTACGGAACCCTATTTCTTGGGGTATCCTTTATCTGTAGGCTTCGATATCTACGACAGGACACGCGAGTGGACAGCTTATGACCAGAGAAATACTGGCGGCAATGTAAGAATTGGCAAAAGACTTACTGACTATGTCCGTTTAAACACAATTTATAAATATGAAAATGTTAAAATATCTGATGTTTCTTCGAATGCCAGCGATGCCATAAAAGACGAAGAAGGCAAATTTGCCACTTCCAGCTTAACAGTTGGGCTTGTTAGAGACACCAGAGACAATGTCATGATTCCGACTCGGGGTTTCGTGGGAACCGTGGCAACGGAATATGCGGGCGGTTTCCTAGGTGGAGACAGGAATTTTACGAAACACATGGTAGATGGGGCCTGGTTTTTGCCTATTGTTAAAAAAGAAGAATTCGAGCATGTTTTATCTTTCCGTTTAAGGGCCGGAATTGCCAAAGAGTTTGGCGATTCGGACAACGTCCCCATAAATGAGCGCTTCTTCATTGGTGGAAGTGATACTATAAGGGGGTACGCGGAAAGAAGCGTTGGTCCTCAAGACGAAGACGATAATCCTATAGGAGGCAAGTCCTTTTTGGTTGCCAACGCCGAATATACCTTTCCAATCTGGAAAAGAGTCATACGAGGCGCATTGTTTTATGATACCGGGAACGCGTGGGAAGAACCCGACGAAATAGAATTCAACGGTTTTTTCTCGGGATTTGGAGTTGGGTTAAGAATGCAAACTCCTATCGGCCCTGTTAATTTAGATTATGGATACGGAATAGAGGACAATAAAGGCAGGCTGCATTTCTCGATGGGGTACTCTTTCTAATCGGAGAGCACAAGTTCTTGTCTTTTAACTAGCACTTTAATTGGAGAGATTCATTTTTATTTATCACCAAACAAAGGAGATAGTTTAAGATGGGTATTAAAAATAAAATTTGTTTTCTAAAGAGAAGTGATTTTTTAAAATTGTTGTTTTTTTCAGCGTTGGTTTTGTGTTCGGGGACAGTCATAGCGTTGCTGCAAGCAGCAAATCCTTCCGAGCCTGTGCCGCCGAACGGAAAACAGCCTGACAGCATATCCGTTTCTCAAAGCAACGAAGCAAGAATAGAAAACAAAACGGGCTTTGCGGACTTTTTGGCAATTTATCATTCTTATTCGCAAACGAAACTGGAAGACAAAAAGTTAAAAGAAAAAGGGCGCGAATTGCAGGAAGAAATTAATGTGGACAGGGATAAAATATCTGAACTCGAAAAAAAACTTAATTCCGGGATTCTGTCTGAAAAGGAAAAAGAGGTTTTAGACAAGGAAATTGAAGAATTAAAAAAGCAAATAGCCAGGAAAATTCAAGAGTTTAACTCAAAAATAGACAGCGAGAGAAGGCAAGCGATAGACAAGTTGATAGAAGAGTTAAGATTGAAAATTTCCGAATACGGGAAAGAAAAAGGTTACGCTATGATTTTTGACCAAAACGAACTTATCTTCTCTGACACGCGTTTTGACCTTACCCAAGAAATAATAGATTACGTAAACAAAAACGGCAAAGAGTAGTACTAAAAACAATGGAAGAATTTCAGTGTAGCATCAATAAGGAAGTTTCTATCAAAGGCATAGGTCTTCACACGGGGAAAAGTACAACCCTCACTTTTAAACCCGCGCCCGAAAATTGCGGGATAGTTTTCATTAGAAAAGACCTTAAGGGAAAGCCCAGAATTCCCGCAAAGGTTGATTATGCAAATTCTAGAAAGCGCTCTACTGCTTTAGAAAAAGATGGCGCCGAAGTTTGCACAATTGAGCATGTGATGGCGGCAATCGCCGGTGTCGGGGTTGATAATCTTTTTATAGCAATAGACAACTGTGAACCTCCTATTTTGGACGGGAGCGCGAGATCCTGGACAGACATTCTGCTAAAAGCAGAGAAAAAATTCTACGATAGAAAAAAACAAACTTTTAGCCCCAACTATCCTCTCATAGTTTCAAATCCCCAAAATGATTCTTACCTTATTTTGCTTCCTTCTCATTCAAGAAATGTCACATATACTTTTGAATTCCCTGAAAGTTTTGCGGGATGCAAAAGCGAGAACTCAATAGGGAACATCTGTTCGCTGCCTTTTGAAGGCAGTGAAACATTTGCAAAGCAAATTGCTCCGGCAAGGACATTCTGTTTACTTGAAGAAGTGAATGCGTTAAAAGAAAACGGTTTGATAAAAGGAGGAAGCTTAGAAAACGCACTTGTAATAGACAAGGATAAAATTTTAAATGATGATTTGAGGTTTCCCAATGAAATTGCGCGTCATAAAGCGCTGGATGCAATCGGAGACCTCTATTTAAGTGGAAAGCATTTGAGAAACACCCATATCATAGGCATGAAGAGCGGCCATGATTTAAACATAAAAATGGCAAAAAAAATATTTGAAACTTGTCTTGCTGAAAACGGCGAGTCAAGGCAGAGAGGAGGAAATATGGGGGCGGTAATGGATTTAAAGGATATCAAAAAGATACTACCGCATAGGTATCCTTTCCTATTTGTGGACAGGATTCTTTCGCTTGGCAAGAAGCGGGCGGTAGGCATTAAATCAGTTACAGGTGGAGAAGAATTTTTCCAAGGGCATTTCCCTGAATTTCCTATAATGCCAGCCGTTCTAACATTAGAAACCATGGCTCAAGTCGCTGGCGTACTTTTATTGAGTAAAACTGGAAGCGAGGGGAAATTGCCGTTTTTTACAGTAATAGAAAATGCAAAATTTAGAAAACCCGTGGTCCCCGGCGACCAATTGCTGATAGAAGTCGAAATACAAAAACTTAAGCAAAAAACAGGGAAAGTTCACGCTTCTGCTACTGTAGAAGATACAAAAGTTGCTGAAGCAGATTTTATGTTTTCCTTGGTTGACAAAAAATAAACAGCAACGCTCAACATCGTTTGCCGAAATAAGCGACTTTTTAACCACGAAAGGAAAAACCATTAAATGGTTGACATATCCATGACCCAAAAAGGACACCCGCCAGCTTCTCGTAGGAGTAAGCAGGTGGGGGTAAAAATTCATCCTACATCTGTAGTTCATAAAAATGCGAATTTGGGCAAGGGGGTGGAAATAGGACCATATACCACTATTGAAAAAAACGTAATTATCGGTGAAAATACAAAAATTGAGCCCAATGTTTTTATTGAAGGAGAAACTACAATAGGCAAGAATTGCTATATTTCCAAAGGAGTTGTTTTAGGCACTCCGCCACAGGATTTTAAATACAAAGGCGAAAAAACATATCTCAAAATAGGCAATAATAACGTGATCAGAGAATACGTGATGATAAACAGGTCAACAGAAGAGGGTAAGGCAACTGTTTTGGGAGATAATAATTATCTTATGGCTTACTCGCATGTCGCACACAACTGCCGACTTGGGAACGGTGTCGTAATGGCAAATGCTGCCGCACTGGGCGGGCATGTAAACATAGAAGACAACGCGATTTTAGGCGGACTTGTAGGGGTTCATCAATTTGTAAATATCGGGACACTTTCTATCATCGGCGGTTGTTCCAAGGTTGTAAAGGATGTTCTCCCCTACGCAAAAGCGGACGGACACCCGCTAAAAATATACAACCTAAACTCCGTGGGGTTGAGAAGAAACAATTTCCCCGAAGAAGTAATTAACCTACTCAAGGAAGTTTTCAAAATTTTATTCAGGGCCGGGCTCAACACATCCCAAGCCTTATCTAAATTGAAAGAACGATTCCCGAGTCAAGAAGAAGTCCAACGCATAATTACATTCATAGGAGAATCAAAAAGAGGAATAACTAAGTAAAAACAGAAATACATCATGGAAAGAGAACTTATCCCAATTTATCTCTGCCTTTTGATAGAAAAATGGAAAGGATAGCCGTATTAGCCGGGGCAGGCGAATTGCCTTCTCTGATTATAAATAAAATAAGAAAGAGACGCGAACACTTTCTGGTGTTGGCGTTAAAGGGCATTACCAAAAGAGAAGTCAACAAATTGACCAACAAGGTTTACTGGCTTCATCTTGGCGAATTTGAGAAACTTATAACCATTTTAAGAGAATCGGGTGTAACCAAACTCATTTTCTCGGGCAAAGTTGACAAGAAACTTCTGCTTGATAATTCTCGTTTCGACAACAAGGTTAAACAGCTTCTCTATAAAATGGAAGACAAGGGCGATTTTTCTCTTCTCTGGCATATCGCTAACATCTTCGAAAAGGAAGACATCGAACTAGTAAGTCCCTATGAATATCTTAAATCCAACCTTGTCGGCAAAAGAATTTTAAGCAAGAGAAAACCAACTTCCAAAGAAAATTTAGACATAAGTTTAGGTTGGAATATTGCAAAAAATATCGCGCATCTTGATATAGGTCATACGGTTGTCATCAAGGAAGGAATGGTTTTCGCAATAGAGTCAATAGAGGGTACGGATGAGACCATATTGCGCGGCGGTAAACTAGCCGGGAAAGGCGCTATTGTCGTAAAAGTCGCCAGGTCAAATCAAGATGCCCGTTTTGACCACCCGCCTGTTATAGGCTTGAACACTCTTGATGTTTCATTCAAGGCGGGCATTTCCGCCCTCGCTTTTGAAGCGGAAAAAACCATAGTTTTGGAAAAACAAACCCTCATCAAAAAATGTAATAGCAAAGGCATTGCTTTGATAGGGCTTTAATAAAAAGGAAACGGAAAACGGGTAATAGAGAACAGAAAGAAAATAGTTTTTATGTCTGTCTTCTGAGTTAAACCGAACGAAGTGAGATAAAAATGCGAGTTGCCGTTATAGGTGTGGGTTATATGGGCGAGCGACATGCTCGGGTTTTTTCCGAACTCAAAGATGCTTCTGTCGTGGGTGTATGCGACGAATCTAAAGAAAATAGAGAAAAAATCTCTTCGCTTTATAAAACAGAGGCATACTCCGACTATCGCCAGCTTATAGGAAAAGTAGATTGCGTAAGTATTTCCACTCCAACCCAGTTTCATTATCCGCTCGCAAAAGATTTCTTAAAAAACGGCGTCCATGTCCTCGTGGAAAAGATAATCACTTCAGAAGAAAAGGAAGCGCTTGAACTTATCCAGTTGGCTAAAAAAAACAACCTTATTCTTCAAGTCGGGCATGTGGAAAGATATAACCCTGCGGTTATCAAATTATATGAACTTGTTTCAGACCCTCTTTTTATAGAATGCCATCGCGTGGGCCCATATCCAAGCAGAGGCGCAGAAACGAATGTTGTAAAAGAAGTAATGATTCACGATTTGGATATTATTCTGCGGCTAGTCAATTCCGCCGTGACTTCTGTTGACGCTTTTGGAGTGGAGGTTTTATCGAAAACCGCCGATATCGTCAATGCCAGAATAAATTTTACTTCCGGTTGCGTTGCTAATATTACGGCGTCGCGGGTAAGCGAAAAACATTTGAGAAAAATCAGGGTTTTTCAGCCAAAGCATTATATTTCCCTTGACTATTTCAACCAAACAATAAATAGTTCTGAAAAAGGAGAAGGCAATACCATTAAAAAAACTTCTGTTACGATAGAAAAGAAAGAGCCATTAAAAGAAGAATTAAAAGATTTTCTTGACTGCGTGAAGTATAATAAGAAGCCGCGAGTAAGCGGCGAAGACGGTTTGAAAGCGTTGCAATTGGCTAATATGATATGCAGTAAAATAAAGAATTAAAAACAAGATACTTGACACTGGATGCTTGATACTAGTAAAAACGCAAGAAGAAAATTTAGCAACTAGAATCTAGTATCTAGCATCAAGAATCTAGAACTGGAGAGGTGGCTGAGCGGCCGAAAGCGCGCGCTTGGAGAGCGTGTATACCGCAA